>CAYSGV010000064.1:0-11403 GCA_964430685.1 uncultured Gammaproteobacteria bacterium | reverse complement strand
CAGTCTATTCTGATGTGGGCCCGGGGTTAGTCGAAAATCTTGTAAATTGTATTCTCCATCCAATATAGGACCTATATATCCAAATAAATGGCAAGTCGGAATAGTCACACTAGGATTCATAGTTTTTGCAATAGCGTCGTTAATTATTGTTTTAACTACATTAACCCAATCGCAATTAGTTTCAGTATTAAGTGCAAACACTTCGATATGTTTTAAACTATTACTTGGGTATAAATTTATCTGCCAAATAAGCTCTATATTTTTGCTTTTGGGGGAATTTATTGTCGTATGGATTATAGTCTGCCAGTAATCATCAATAGGGATAGATCGGGTATTTAGTGCTTTAAACTCATTTTGAAGTCTATTGTTAAAGCATTCAAGAAAAGTATCAACACTTCCTGATAGTATATCGATATCAAATTTCATAACATTCCTTGTTGTGAATAACTTTTCTTTATAATAATTTAGAATTTGCCATGTTGGATTTCGCCCTGCGGACTCTATCCAACCTACGATAAGAAATTATTTTATCGTAGGTTGGATAGAGCCTCTTGGCGAAATCCAACATGGCAAATAATGTGTATCAAAATCTACACTATAATCCCGCCGCCCAAACAAATATGATCTTGGTAAAAAACGATTGATTGACCGGGTGTGACGGCGCGTTGAGGGATGGAGAAATCAACGCGGTAACGATTATCATCTACTTTAGTCACTTGGCATTCTTGATCGTTTTGGCGATAACGAATTTTGGCGTTACAATTTATTGGTGCATCGGATTGCTGATTAATCCAATTAACTTGTTCACAGTATAAACTTTGTTTAAAGAGTCGCGGATGATTAACGCCTTGTGCCACAATGAGTTGATTCTGGTCGATATCTTTATCAACAACATACCAGGGATTTTCATCAGCATCTCGCCGTCCACCAATGCCAATTCCTTGTCGTTGCCCAATCGTGTAAAACATTAAACCATCATGTTGACCTAATATCTTACCCTCAACTGAAACAATTGCGCCTGGTTGTTCTTTACAATATTTGCCTAAGAAATCTTTAAATTTCCGTTCGCCTATAAAACAAATACCGGTACTGTCTTTTTTGTCGTGATTGCTAAAGTTGTTCTCATTGGCTATTTTTCGTACTGCTGTTTTTTCGAGTTCACCTAAAGGAAATATAGCGCGCGCTAATTGTTCTTGGGTTAAAGTATATAAGAAGTAAGTTTGATCTTTGCTATTGTCTTTTGCTTTACATAAGTAATGTTGTTTCGTTTGTGGATCATAAATATTTTGTGCGTAGTGGCCAGTAGCGATGTAGTCGGCATCGAGGCTAAGCGCATATTTTAAAAATGCATTAAATTTAATTTCTTTATTACACCAAATGTCTGGATTAGGTGTGCGTCCTTTATTATGTTCTTCTAAAAATTGCGTAAACACAAAATCCCAATATTCATTTGAAAAATTGGTGGTATGAAAAGGGATATTTAATAATTTGCAAATAGCGCTGGCGTCCTTAATATCTACAGCAGCGTTACAATAATTTTCCGTATCATCTTCTTCCCAATTTTTCATGAATACAGCAGTAAGCCGGATGTTTTCTTTTGAAAGTAATAAAGCGCTTACTGCAGAATCAACACCACCTGACAACCCAACTACAATATGTGCATCTTTTTTTAACATGTTATTCCCTTTTTTATTATTTATGTGTGGGCGAAACAGTGCTGGCAGAAGCAGCAGGCAATTCAGTGAGCTTAGGATATGCAGCGCCAAGATTATAGGCTACTGGCTTGATATTCGTATTTACCGCTGGCATTTTTTGGGTAAAAAGTAGACCACGGGTGTCTTCAATGATCATTCCAGATTTTGTCGCACTTTTATCGGCGGTATCAGCAAAAAACTGGTCGAACTTATAATCATTACCACTTAATTTAGCAAACCCTAGCATATTGAATTGTTTATTGACAACGACCCAATCACGGAAACTATTGTTTGAAAAAGCAAACTTCTTGAAAATTTCTGGATGCAGTAAAAATATGCCTGCATCAACAATATGCACTAATGAATCTTTTTGATTGATACTCAGTTTCTTTTTTTCGATACTATCTACTAACCAAGCGAGAAATGCTTCACCCGCAGTGGTATCTTTTTCTTTATCGAGCTCTGCTGCTTCTTCTGCTTCAGCGTGCAAAATATTTTCATAGGAAACAACTTCAGCCAGTTCTTCGGCAGTGAGTATTTTTTTGTCTGCACGGAAGAAAATGATTTCTAATATACCCGCAGCATCAATATCGCCATTCAGTAATGCTAACCAAAGATTAAAAATTTGTGGATTAGAGGCAATCCAATTAAAACCGTCATGCGGCATGATTTGCCGAGCAAATAAACTGGTTGCTGTTTTGTATTGACGTGCATCGGCAGTCGATACCGCCCAAAATTTATAAAACTGACCTTGGCCTAACATGGAACTGGTGTAGGGTTGCCATTGTTGCGTAAATTGTTTCTGCTCATCAAATAAATGTACGCGAAATTGTGAAATATATTGCCCTAAATTATAAAGCAATGAACCACTAAAAATAGTGTAAGTCCAGAGTGCGTGTTGTTGCAGAATCGTTGCATGTGCTGCGCCCAAGGGTAGCTTATATTCTTTGCGTATTTCTATGGCTAATTTTGCGCGTTCCAGCGCGTAATCCAATATGCTACCTTCGCGTTGGTAGCGTTTAATCAGTGTATGCGGTAACAGTTGTGTAAATTCACTATAGTTTTCGATTAATTTTTGATAAAGCGCTTGATGCTGCTCCGCAGGTGCATTGCTGAGCAGGCGTATCTCGCTCAGCAATTCTTTGCGATGAGTAGCTGCTAATATTTTTTCAGCAGGCAAAACAGGATAGAGCTGGCGATGCTGACTCGTCTCTATCGTCGCGGCTGCTTTTTTCTGTTTTTGAAATAAAGTATTAAATGCCATATTGGTCCAACTTAAATTTATATGATAATTCTATACAAAAATAAGCAAATTAGCTAGGAAAGGGGAGCACATGTTGTGATTTCTGGGGTTTTTATCTTTTATAGCGCGCAGGAGACTGGAGGGCGATGAGCCATTGCTAAAAAATAAAATAGCTAAACAATTTTCCTACCCACAAATCCCAAAAAATGATATCATTTTGCATCTTTTTCAACCCCTTTTAAGGAGCAATCATGACATCTTATCAACACATCAAAGTACCTAGCCAAGGAGATAAAATCGGTGTTAATGCAGATGCCTCACTGCAGGTTCCTGCTAATCCTATCATTCCTTTTATTGAAGGCGATGGTATTGGCTATGACATTACCAAAGTGATGTGCAAGGTTGTAAATTCAGCAGTCAAGGCAGCGTATTCTGGGGCTCGCTCTATTGCGTGGATGGAAATTTATGCGGGCGAAAAAGCAACGCAAGTATACGGACCTGATGTATGGCTGCCTGAGGAAACCTTGGCCGCCATTCGCGAATACCGCGTGGCAATTAAAGGCCCGCTCACAACCCCTGTAGGAACAGGTATTCGTTCATTGAACGTTGCACTGCGGCAAGAACTCGATTTGTATGTTTGCTTGCGGCCAGTGCGCTACTTTAATGGCGTACCCAGTCCAGTAAAACGTCCAGAATTAGTTGATATGGTCATATTCCGAGAAAATTCTGAAGATATTTATGCTGGGATTGAATGGCAAGGGGATAGTGAGGGTGCGCAAAAGGTCATTAAATTTTTAACCCAGGAAATGAATGTCCGTAAAATTCGTTTTACTGAACATTGTGGTATAGGCATTAAACCGGTCTCTGAACAAGGCAGTAAGCGTTTGGTTAGCCGAGCAATTCAATATGCCATTGACCATCAACTTCCCTCAGTTACCCTTGTTCATAAAGGGAATATCATGAAGTTCACTGAAGGCGCCTTTATAGAATGGGGCTACCAAGTGGCAAAAGATCAATTTGGCGCTGAATTATTTGAAGGTGGCCCTTGGCTCGCCATTCAAAATCCACAAACAAAACAAAAAATAATTATTAAAGACATGATTGCCGATGCATTTTTGCAACAAATTCTTTTACGTCCTGATGAATATAGTGTGATTGCCACATTAAACTTAAATGGTGACTATATTTCTGACGCGCTTGCCGCTCAGGTCGGTGGGATTGGCATTGCCCCAGGTGCAAATATAGGCGATGGCTATGCTGTATTTGAGGCAACTCACGGTACCGCCCCCAAATATGCCAGGCAAGATAAGGTTAACCCTGGGTCAATCATTCTATCCGCCGAAATGATGTTACGTCATTTGGGGTGGGGTGAGGCAGCTGATTTAATCATCAAGGGAATAGAAAAGGCTATTGCAGCAAAGACGGTAACTTATGATTTTGCAAGGCTAATGTCTGGGGCCACGGAAGTAAGTTGTTCTCAATTTGGTGAGGCGATTATTGCCCATCTATGAAAAGTTGAAAATTGCTCTGGCAGATCGACGGAGTTGAACTACTCTGAGTTAGAGCTACAGAAATAAATAAAGTTCACAAACATTACTAACAATGTTCATTTTTAATGATAAATATAAGGTGTTGAATCTACTGTTAAACGGTAAAAATATTAGCTATAAATAGGTTATGGGTATGAGTGGAAAAAATTTTGAAGAGATAGAAAGCGGCGTTACTCTCCTTGAGGCGACACCCAAAGTCAAGGAACCGCCACTCTATCAGGTGTTCTTAGTCAACGATGACTATACACCTATGGAATTTGTGGTCGAAGTGTTAGAACGGTTTTTCTTTATGAGCCGTGATAAGGCCACTCATATTATGTTGCAGGTGCATACCACCGGTAAGGGAATTTGCGGCATTTTTACACGTGATGTTGCTGAAACGAAAGTGAACCAGGTCAATGAGTATTCGCGGAACCATCAGCAACCACTGTTATGCGGGATGGAAGCTGTCTAATTGAAGCTTTGCTAGAAGGGTTATGCCATGATTAACAAGGAACTTGAATATACACTCAATCTCGCTTTTAAAGAGGCCAAAGAAAAACGCCACGAATATCTTACTGTGGAACATTTACTACTGGCGTTATTAGACAACCCTTCTGCAGCGAAGGTATTGC
Organism: uncultured Gammaproteobacteria bacterium; assembly: GCA_964430685.1. Lineage (GTDB taxonomy): Bacteria > Pseudomonadota > Gammaproteobacteria > CAYSGV01 > CAYSGV01 > CAYSGV01. The sequence goes on along the minus strand of CAYSGV010000064.1, from coordinate 6,302 downwards.
GAGCTTGTGGTGCAAATATCCCGAAACTACGCCGGGAATTAACAACATTTATCAACGAACGCACACCGATTATCCCACCTCAAGAAGACGGTCGTGAAACGCAACCCAGTATTGGTTTTCAACGCGTGTTGCAACGTGCTGTGCTCAATGCAAATGCTGCGGGTAAAACGGAAGTGAGTGGTGCCAATGTTTTGGCGGCCATCTTTGGTGAGCATGAAAGTCACTCAGTTTATTTTTTACGCAAAGAAAATATTACGCGTTTAGATGTGATTAATTATATTTCACATGGTATTTCCAAAGTAGATGAACAATCCATTGAACACATGGATGAAGAAGAAGAGAGTGGTAGCGGTGATAGTGGCAGCGATTTTGGTGCCCCTCGCTTTGGCAACGAAAATTCACTCGAATCTTTTGCCTCTAATTTAAATGCGTTAGCTAAAAAGGGGTTGATCGATCCACTGATTGGCCGTGAAGATGAAATGCAACGCACCTTACAAATTCTTTGTCGTCGCCGTAAAAATAATCCCTTATTGGTTGGCGAGCCCGGTGTGGGTAAAACAGCCATTGCCGAAGGCTTGGCACGACTCATTGTCGATAAGCAAGTTCCTGAGGTCATTAGCGATTATGTGGTCTATGCCTTAGATTTAGGTGCGCTACTTGCCGGTACTAAATATCGTGGTGATTTTGAAAAACGTTTTAAAACAGTTGTGCAACAAATTAAACGCAAGAAAAACGTTATTTTATTTATTGATGAAATACATACCATCATCGGTGCCGGTGCTGCTTCCGGTGGTGTGATGGATGCCTCCAATTTAATTAAACCTTTATTAGTGAATGGTGATTTAAAAGTAATTGGTGCTACCACTTTTCAAGAATATCGTGGAATTTTTGAAAAAGATGGCGCTTTGGCACGACGCTTTCAAAAAGTTGAAATCAAGGAACCCAATGTGGCAGATACAATTGAAATTTTAAAAGGACTGAAACCGAAATTTGAAGAGCATCACCATATTAAATATTCTGCAAAAGCATTGGTGGCAGCTGCAGAGTTATCGCAACGTTATATTACCGATCGTTTTCTACCCGATAAAGCCATTGATATTGTTGATGAAGCGGGTGCCTTCCAATATTTATTACCTACTTCTAAGCGCAAAAAAGTGATTGGTGCCCAAGAAATTGAACAAGTTGTTGCCAAGATTGCACGTGTGCCCGCCCAAACCATATCTAGCAACGATAAAGAAGTGTTGAAAAATTTAGAACGCGATTTGAAATTGGTTGTTTATGGACAAGACAATGCAATTGAAGTTTTAACAACAGCCATTAAATTATCACGTTCAGGTTTAGGTGATCCGGAGAAGCCCATTGGCTCCTTTTTATTCGCAGGCCCAACTGGTGTGGGCAAAACAGAAGTTACCCGCCAGCTTGCACGCATAATGGGTATAGAATTGGTACGCTTTGATATGTCTGAATACATGGAGCGTCATACCGTTTCTCGTTTGATCGGTGCACCTCCAGGCTATGTGGGATATGACCAAGGTGGTTTGTTAACCGAGGCTATCAATAAACATCCACATGCCGTGCTGCTCTTAGATGAAATCGAAAAAGCACATCCCGATGTTTATAATTTACTCTTACAAGTTATGGACCATGGTACATTAACCGATACCAATGGCCGCAAGGTTGATTTCCGGCACGTGATTTTAGTGATGACTACAAATGCTGGTGCTTTCTCACTATCTCGTCCATCGGTTGGTTTTACCTTCCAAGATCACTCAACGGATAGTTTAGAGATGGTCAATAAAACATTTAGTCCAGAATTCCGCAACCGTTTGGATGCGGTTATCCAATTTAGACCACTGCTCGCAGAAACCATCAATCGAGTTGTTGATAAGTTCTTGATTCAACTCGAAGAACAGCTGGCGCAACGCAATGTCACCTTAATGATCGATATGGAAGTTAAAGCATGGTTGGCTGAAAACGGCTATGATCGTTTGATGGGTGCACGTACAATGAGTCGGATGATCCAAGAAAAAATTCGCAAACCATTAGCGGATGAATTGCTATTTGGTCGATTGGCGAATGGCGGTCATGTCCATGTTGCAATGAAAAATGAGCAACCTTCATTTGATATCAAAGAAACCGAAGTTGAAGGGATGCGTTAAAAACTAACTAGTTGCTACGATTGAATTGCGTGAATTTTCGATACAGCAATTTAGTCGTTTGATATATTCTTGTTCGATATCAGCAATGCGAATTTTCTGAGTATCTAAAAATAAATTCATTAACACATGCATCAAATAATGTTCGACTTGATGCGCATCAGTGTATTTTTCCAATAGTATATTATAAATATTGAGAATACCGGTTGGTCGATTGGTTTGTAATTGCTCACGAATGGCTAAATGTAAACCTAGATGTAAAAAAGGATTTTCTTGTAATGAACAGGCCGAATGGTCTTGGTCAATGATGTTGATTTGATAATCGAAAATGGCTTGGTATTCAGAGTGCTGTAAGATGACAGTAACGATTTCTTGTTCTAATTGCGATAATAGTTCTTTGTCTTGATAACGCTGCCACGCAGAAAAATATTGTTGTCTTAGCGCTTCTTTATTTAAATCAAAAAACATAGGCATTATACATCCCTTAGTCATTGATACGTAATCATGATATGGCTTCTGAATCATTTTGTAAAGATTATCCTAGATTACCTATTCCTTAACTATTTATTCGAAATTTTTATCTTCATACTCGCATAGTTTTGCTATGGCACACTGGCTACACTTCGGTTTGCGTGCAATACAAACATAACGTCCATGTAAGACTAGCCAGTGATGCGCATCATGCACATAAGCCTTTGGAATAATTTTATAAAGTTTTTCTTCTACTATGCTCACTGTTTTACCTTGAGCAAGATGAGTGCGATTGGCAACACGAAATATATGTGTGTCGACCGCAATAACGGGTATACCATAGGCTGTATTTAAAATAACATTGGCAGTTTTACGTCCCACACCAGGTAAAGCTTCTAGTGCTTCGCGTTCATTCGGAACTTTTCCCTGATGCTCTGTTACTAAAATTTGGCAAGTTTTAAGTATATTATTGGCTTTGCTGTTATATAAACCGATTGTTTTAATTAAATCTTTTAATTTGCTTTCGCCTAATGCCAAAATTTTTTCTGGCGTATTGGCAATTGCAAATAATTTTTTTGTCGCTAGGTTCACACTAACATCGGTTGCTTGTGCTGATAAAATAACTGCGATTAATAATTCAAAAGTGCTATGGTATTTTAATTCAGTAGTTGGATGTGGATTGAGTTTCTGAAATATTTTAAATATTTTCGTGCTTTTTGCTTTGTCCATGAGTGGTTTCCTTACTTTGAATTTTCTTTTCTTTTACACGTAAAACGGCAGCTTGAATTTCAGCTTGCAGTCGTGCAGGATTATTTAATATTGCATCAGTTACTGTAGTTTCTGGTTTTGCTGTTTTAAAATCTTGCTCCATTTTAGTCAGATTTTTTATCTCGCTTAGTTCCTCCAAACGTTTAGCGCGTGCTTCATAGCGGTGTCGAAAGTGATATTGTTTTGCATCGAGTTGTTGTTGTGCATCCATCCGTGCATCTGGGATCAGATCAATGCAATCAACAGGGCAAGCCGGTACACATAGTTCACAGCCGGTGCATTCAGCTTGAATAACGGTATGCATCAGTTTTCGAGCACCCACAATTGCATCCACTGGGCATGCTTGTAAACATTTTGTACAACCAATACATTCAGTTTCACGAATGAATGCAAATTTAGGTATGCTCGTATTTTGTAGGACTTCTTCAATGTAGGGATTAGCTTCGATTGATAGGAGGTCGGCCAATTTAAATAATACGGGCAAACTGCCGGGTGCACATCGACTTATTTTTTCACCCGCTAATATCGCTTCTGCATAGGGTTTGCAGCCAGCATAACTACATTTGCGACATTGTGTTTGTGGGAGGAGGCTATCAATGTCAGCAACTGTTATTTTAGTCATATTTATTTTACGCGCATCCCCGGTTGCGCACCATCTTGTGGCTCAACTAAAAATAATCCTTCGACCTCAGCACCTGAGGCCACAATAATCATCGCTTCTGAAGTACCAAAGCGCATTTTTCGTGGCTCTAAATTTGCAACCACAACGACATTTTTACCAATTAGTTGCTCCGGTTGATGTGCAGATTTAATGCCAGCAAAGATCTGTCTGGGATTTTCAGTGCCAATATCAACTGTTAACTTTAATAATTTCTCTGCGCCTTCGACATGTTCGGCAGTTAAAATTTTGGCAATACGTAAATCAATTTTGTCAAAGTCGTCGATGTTAATATTGGGTTTAATGGGATCACTCATAACGGTTCCTCGAACTTGTGGTGTGCTTATTTGACTAGAATTAATGCTTTGTTGTTGTAATGTTTCTTTTAACGAATTAATTTGTTTAACGTCGATGCGGGTGAGCAATGGTTCATATATATTAATCTCATGTTTCAGTAATACGTTTTGATGATCCACCCATCGCATTGGCGCAATATTCAAAAAGTTTTCGGCTTTGGCAACTGTCGCTGGTAACACTGGTTTTAAATAGAGCATGAGTAAACGAAAACAATTTAGCCCTTGTGTACAAACGGCTTGTGCCAGCGAATGCGTGCTTGGATCTTTAATTAAATTCCAAGGTTTGTGTTGATCTAAATATTGGTTAGCACGATCAGCTAAGCTCATAATTTCACGCATCGCGCGATGATATTCACGACCTTCATAACATTGCGCAATCTGTTTGGCCTTGGCTACAAATTCGTTTTGCAAGACGTAATCATGAATTTGTTCACTAAGTTGTTGCTTGAATTCAGTTTGAATGATTTTGGCGCAGCGACTGGCAATGTTGACCACTTTACCAATTAAATCTGCATTGGTGCGTTTTTCGAAATCTTCAAAATTTAAATCGATATCGTTAATTTCACTGTTTAATTTTGCAGCAAAATAATAGCGTAAAAATTCAGGCTGTAAAAAATTTAAATAATCGCGTGCTGTAATAAATGTGCCACGTGATTTTGACATTTTTTGTCCATTAATGGTTAAAAAACCATTGGCAAAAATAGCGGTGGGTAAGCGAAAGCCACTGCCTTCGAGCATAGCTGGCCAAAATAACGAATGAAAATAGATAATGTCTTTGCCAATGAAGTGATAGAGTTCGGTATCACTTTCTTTATCCCAAAAATCTGCAAATTGGATATTTTTATTTTTATGATCACAGTAATATTTAAAGCTGGACATATAGCCTACAGGCGCATCCAACCACACATAAAAATATTTATCAGTGGTTCCCGGTATACGGAAACCAAAATAAGGCGCATCACGGGAAATATCCCATGGTTTTAAGCCATCTTGAAACCATTCCATTAATTTATTGGCAACTTGTGCCTGTAACTGGCCACCTTGAGTCCATTCATTCAAAAATTGCGCGTAGCGGTCCAAGCGGAAAAAATAATGTACTGAGGCTTTCTCGATGGGAGCAGCCCCCGAAAGCACTGAGCGAGGCTCAATGAGCTCATTGGGGCTATAAGTACTGCCGCACACTTCGCAACTGTCGCCATATTGGTCAGGACTTTTGCAATGTGGGCAAATCCCTTTCACAAACCGGTCTGGTAAAAACATTTGCTCAACAGGATCATAGGCTTGATTGATTTCTTGTTGTTCAATATTACCTTTTTTATTGAGCTGTTCAAAAATGAACTCTGATAAAACGCGGTTTTCTTCTGAATGAGTGGTATGGTACTGGTCAAATTCTAGGTGAAAGTCAGCAAAATCAAGTTCATGCTCTTGTTTCATTTGGGCAATGAGCTCAGTGGGTTCAATGTTGAGCTGTCTATCCTTAATCATAATGGGGGTGCCATGTGCATCATCAGCACAGATATAGTAGCATTCCTGGTCATTGAGCTTCTGCCAACGAACCCAAATATCGGTTTGGATATAGCCAACAAGATGGCCCAAATGCAGGGAGCCATTGGCATAGGGCAGGGCACTGGTAACCAGGATTCGACGTTTTTTTGCTGTATTCATAAACACTTAATAAGTTGTGATAAAAACCAAAATAACATAAAATATTAGGGAAAAATTGAAAAGATAATATAAATAGATTTATATGAAAAAGCGAGTGCATTGGCATAATTAAACGAGGGCTTTTATAAATGCAAGCGGCTAGAGAGTTTGACCAAGATTTAGATTCCGAGCAAGTCTTAGCTAAGTTAGAGGAGATTGAACGTGGTTTGAGGCCGATTGGAGCGGCTT
>CAYSGV010000063.1:0-11418 GCA_964430685.1 uncultured Gammaproteobacteria bacterium | reverse complement strand
CATCACTGGCCTTTCCGATAAAAATTGCACGTACAGAATTTTTTATATCTGGCGAAATACCTTGTTCGAGTTGAGCAGATAAATCGCTAAGCATGAGTGGATCAATGCGCATGATTAAAGATAAAAATGGCTGCTTTGAAGATACTAAACGAACTCTGCTGGTAACTTGCAACTCAATAGGGGTCGCGATGTAATGCCCTGCTTGAATGCGATAAACGTCACGCCCCATCATTAGTTCTTTATAACCTTGTAAAACAATACCAAAAGATGGCCACCAGCGATGCTTCAAATATTTTGTCGGCTGAGAAAATTTTATGCAGTGCACACCTGGAATAAGTAATTCATTTAATCCTTCTTTAGGAGAAGAAAGATTGAGTAGCATGGCTAAATCAGATGGCAAGTTTTGCATAACAATCTCTACAAATAAAATGACTATAGCTTACCGCAGATTATTAGGCAATAAATAAAGACTTTTGAGAATTTACCTTCTAAAAACGGAGCAATATACTAATTTTGCTTCGTAACACAATCTCATTCAAAAACAAAAGGAGTAACATTATGTTTTTAAGTAAACAATCTGAGAGCGCATTTTTCGCCAAAAATAAGAGTGTATTTTTTGTAGCAGGCATTACTGGCAACGTTGGAGGTGCTACAGCACGTCATTTGCTCGCTGCAGGACACAAAGTACGCACTGTGTGCCGTAATCCAGAAAAAGCTGTTGAATGGTCGAAGCAAGGCGTTGATGTGCGCCAAGGAGACTTTAATGATTCAGCAGTTCTCGCCGAAGCTATGACAGGTATTGAAGCAGCTTACTTAATGTTGCCTCCTACATTAGTTTACTCGTCAGACTTTACAAAAAAAATGATTGCAAGTTTTAGCGAAGCTCTACGCCTAGCATCACCACCACGACTAGTGTTGTTATCTTCAATTGGATCAGAACAAACTAGTGGGCTTGGGCTTATAACATCCACTCATTTGCTTGAACAAGCATTCAGTAATCTATCAATTCCAACAGCATTTATTCGAGCAGGTAGTTTCATTGAAAATTATACACATGGTATGAAGTGGGTAGCTTTAAGTGGTAAGCTTGAAGTCTTCATGGCTCCAACAGAGCGTGCCATTCCAATGATCGCAACTGATGACGTCGGCAAAGAAGTCGCTCGATTATTAGTTAATGGGTGGCATGGTAAAAAAATCGTGGAACTCGGTTCTCCGATAAGTCCAAACGATCTTGCTCGTGACATGAGCGCAGTGCTCGGCAAGCAAATTGAAGCAGTGGCTATACCTCGCGAAAAATGGGCATCTAAAATGGAATCATTTGGTTTAGAGCCAGGTACTACTAAGGCTTATGAAGAAGCAATGGATGGTTTTAATTCTGGATGGATTCATTTTGGTGTAACCGGCACTGAACATATTGCCGGCAAAACCACACCCGCTGAAGTATTTGAGAAGGCCAGAAAAGTGCAAAATGTAAGCATAGATATTGTAAAGTTATCGCTCTAATACTGCACAGCTCAAGCCTATCTAATAATTAACAGCTAACGCATTCCTGCATAAAACTTTACGAAGGCCATGATATTGGCCTTCATTTGTTGGCGTGATAGTTAATTTCTCAAGGTACAGATGAGGCATCCAAAACACAATAATGTGCTTCAACAAGTTATTATAAAATTAGCCATAGTTCAGTTACTCAAGTATTCGTAAAGTCCCTAGCATATGTTATCTCAGGCCAAAACTTCAAGAAGTCCTGCAAGTTTTGGGAACTATAAAAGAATGAAAAATGATTTCTGGAAGTACGGCTCTAACTATAGAGCTGCCAATATAATGAATTGTAGTAACTGACATGATGAGATTACTGGCCATTACGAATAAATATTTACAATTTATTCTTGATAATTATAAATAAATCTTAATTCCGGTAATCAAATTTACTGGAGCCAAAATGTTGCCAATTAGCCTATAGTCCACGAACCCTGAGTTTGTACTATACTGAGTAACTATATGTTATTAAATGTAGTCAAACTATGAAATACATAATGTATCATATGTGGGGAACACTATGTCTAGAGGAAAAAGGAAGTCTGGTTTAGACCCATTGCTTTTTATAGATACCAATATTTATCTAGATTTTTATCGTGCACGTGACAAATCTTTTGAAGTATCAATGATAAATCATATAGATGAAAATAGAGGTATTATAATTTCAACAGAACAAGTATTTATGGAATTTAAAAAAAATAGACAAAAAACAATTTTAGAAGTTATTAATGGGATTAAAGAACCTAATGTTAATATTATACCTCCCACATTGCTATCAGATGCAAACCAAGTAAAAATGATAAATAAAGCAAAAGTTGCAATACAGAAGCAAACAAAAGCGCTAAAAAACAGAATAAATAATATATTAAAAAATCCAACAACAAAAGACCCTGTTTACCAATGTCTACATAGACTTGTAAAAGCAAATAACAAATTCCACCTCGATCAAAATAATGAGCTCATGGTTGAGATCATAAATCTTGCAAAAAAAAGATTCATTATGGGCTATCCGCCGAAAAAAAACGATGATATTTCAATTGGCGATGCTATTAATTGGGAATGGATTATTGATTGCGCTAACAAAAGTGGAAAAGACATAATTATTGTTTCACGCGATAAGGATTACGGCGAAACATTTGAAGACCATTCAATAATAAATGATTGGTTAAATCATGAGTTCAAAAATAGGATAAGTAAACAGAGGAAAATAATATTAACGGCAAAACTATCATTAGCATTCAAATTAGCAAATGTGAGTATTTCAGTAAGCGAGGAAAAGAATGAAGAAAAATTAATTACCGATATAAGTAAGTCATCATATTATAAATCTATAATGCGCATATTAAATGCTTATAAAGAAGATGATTTTACATCTTACCGTTTAATTTATGACGAATTATCTAAAAAAGATAACAATTCTGAAACAGATGGGTAATTGTTTCTGATTCAATAATTAGTAACTCACCCCATATCAATATTTGTGATAATATCTACTATCAGAAATTGCAATAGTTGATAAATATACCCACTGTTACATCTGTCGAATGGTCAACAACTTTTTGACTAGCGTCGGAATAAGGAATAACAGCAGTCTTTAACTATCATCGAAATTGTGAAGTCACATAAGGGCAGAATTACATTTGAATAGCGAAAAATAATCAGTGGAACATAACTAAAAGCTTACCCGTATTCATGCAACATACCATTGCCTATTCATCAGGTGTATAGCCCATCATCGATCACATTAAGCTATCATTAGCTCAATAAGACATTTTAATAAGTACAAATTCTATCAGGACTTTTTCCAAGACATGTCAAGCCTGTTCCCGCATTATGATAGTAGCCGCTGTTTTCATGATATTCCCAATACTGACCTTGCGCGTTAATACCTACTTTATCGCCAGTTGGAGTGATTACTGTTGCCCATGTGGCTCCTGTATTTGGGTTAGTTCCAACGACGCCAGTATTGCTATCAGGCTCATCAACAATTTTATAATAATTGCCTGAGTTACTATCGTATACAAATTTATCAGCATATACCACTGGAATAGCAAAAAATAGAAATGTACTTGTTATTAATATTTTCCAGATTTTCATAAAAACTCCTATTTTTTAATCTTCTATTAGTATTATAGTATTTTTAACATTAATGTTCAGCTTGTACTTGAAATAATATTATTTCATGAGCAATTCAACACGCTGTAACCAATATGAACCATGTTAATAATTGCTTAATTAACCATACAATACATGATGAGTGAAATTCTTGAGTCACCCATGGAAGTTTAAACAAACTTGAACCTGTAAGACTCATTACGAACAGAAAAAATAGAGTTAGCTAAGTAAACGAAGGCTTGGCGACCGACTGATATACTCGCGTGCTGAAAACAATGTACGATTGCCTTTATTTGGTGAGCGACATGGGTCGCGACCATATTGCGTGCACGATCGTCGGCACAAGAGCTGCTGATGATATATGTCACAAAGTTACTTTTACTTTTGAAGGAAGTGTTGCCATCAAAATTCTATTATGAGAATATACTTCCCATATTTCCTGTAAATTCTATTACAGGAAATATTGGGTGGAAGAAAAGGATTAGAAATGGCAAAAGATAAGAATTATGTTGTTAAAGGTAATGCCATAAGGCAATTGGGGACGGATTCGCTGAATCAAGATTTACCTGGTGTATATAGTCAGGCAATACCTGACACATTGGTACGGAAGACGCCTATGACCAATAACCTTCGTCCATATCCTTTTTTTGATACTTTAGAGCATGTATGTGAGTTATATAAAAATTGTCAAAATGAAAATCACAGTAATGTAATCTTACCATGGCTAAAGCAATGTTTATTCGAGAGTGATATTCATTTACCTGATTATGCCGCTAAGGAATATTATTACGCGCTTACGTTTCTTTATAGCTATCGTGGTAGTCTTGATACATTTAATTCTTATCGGCGCGAAATTGAACGTTTTATACAATGGAGCTGGTTTATTTACAAAAGGCCGGTGTTACAACTCAAACGGCTGGATATTGAAGCATTCATTGAATTTTGCCAAAAACCACCCAAACGTTGGATTGGTGTAAAAACGGTTAGTCGATTTCATGAAAAATCAGGTCTTCGTATTCCCAATCCACAGTGGCGTCCTTTTATCGCTAAAGTTTCTAAAAAAGCATTCGAAGATAGTGAAAAACCAGAAAAATGCAATTTTGAATTATCTCAGCAAGGTATTAAACAGCTATTTGCTATTTTGGGCACTTTTTATAATAGTCTCATTCAAGAAGAAGCGACAGAAGTTAATCCTGTGTTGCAAATCCGGCAGAAAAGCAAGTTTATTCGTAAACAATCTCAGACCATTACTATTCGTCGCTTATCAGATATCCAATGGAGTACTGTGCTTCAAACTGCGCATGAGTTGGCAGATAAAGATCATGTTAACTTTGAGCGAACCTTATTTATAATGCAATTACTTTACGGCATGTATTTGCGTATATCAGAATTAGTATCCACACCCCGCTGGCAACCTAAAATGTCGGATTTTTTTCGAGATTCAAACGGGGATTGGTGGTTCAAAACCGTAGGCAAAGGCAATAAACTAAGACAGATTGCGGTCAGCCAGTCTGTATTGGGTGCACTCAAACGCTATCGCACCTACTTAGGTTATACCTCTCTACCCGTCCCAGATGACCAGAGGCCTTTGATCCCTAAAAATAAAGGTACTGGCCCAGTAGAAAGCACGCGCATCATTCGTCATATCGTGCAAAACTGTTTTATGGTTTCCGTTGAACGGTTACGTACATCTGGGCAAATTGAAGAGGCTGAGATGCTACGTTCTGCCACGGTGCCTTGGTTGCGCCATACAGGGATATCCTCGGATGTTAAACATTGTCCGAGGGAGCATGTACGCGATGATGCAGGCCATAGTTCCAGCGCTACAACAGATAAGTATATTGATGTAGAACTTAGAGAACGTCATAAATCAGCTCGAAATAAGCCGTTGCTAGTTGAGCCATAACTTGGGCTCAGGTAAAGGCTGCAAGTAAACAAGTAATATTATCCTGAACGACTACTCTACCCAATTTGTTTGAAAATTTCGTATTATAAAAAACCCGCTGTGGTGCGCATAGGCAAGGGCTAGAAGCGTAGCGGGCATGGTTCGAATATATACTAATCCAATTCATCCCATATGTGAATTACGTTGGCTTATTTTGTGAAGATGTTGGTTGTGGTGTTTCGGTAGAGGCAGGCATGATAGGAGCTAAAGTAGCATTTGAACTTAATGATGTTGTATGCGCGGTATTTGCTACTGATTGTTCAGTAGTTGCTGCTGGTTTAAACAACGTTGGTGAGGTCTCAGTAGCCGGTAATGGTGCTGTGGCAATGGTTTTAGGTATTGCCCTTTTTTCGGCCCAAGCTGTAAATTGCTGCAAACCTAATTTGATCTGTTCTATAAATTCTGGATTTGACACTTTATTTAAATTGGGGTGATCAATTTTAAAGACAGCATCAATAGCCTTATCTGCGGCTCCATCGAATTTACTAGAATACATACTGGCAGATATAGCAAGCCGCTTATGTAATTCTTCTGGGAAAACAATGTTAATAGTATTTGATGGTTCCTTTGAATTATGTACCATATGTAAAGCTTGATTAAGTGACCCTGTTCGGACCCTTAATAATCTTATTCCTAATGGATCTACATAAGTTAAACTAGGAAAACATGATAACTCTAATTCTCCATCATCTCCCACAATATGAAAATATTTGCCATCAATTAGATTAACTGCTAATTCTGATAAATACCTATTATTTACAGATGCATTCTTTTTTATTGCTTCTAGCACTTGGTTTTCAGTAAGCGTTTTTTTAGTAGTAACATCTGGATGTTGTAAATAAGGAGCAATTTTGCTTTTGATTTTATCTTTTTCCGATATTTTATAGCGGTTATGTGATAATAAACATGTTGCAGAAATAGAGATGCTTAAATTATTAGACTTTAAATATTCATCAAGTACAATAAGTGTATCAATAATAGTTTTTTTAGCCGTTTCCAATGCCACTTCATTTTTATCACCTACTGGGGTACCTATTAATTCTAATGATAGATTAGTTTTGTCATCGAATAAATCTATGATTGCTTTTGGATCTAATTTAGTAAACCGATCTATATGGGCACAATATGTTTGTGTATTATTATATATACGTAAAAACAAGCATGTTTCTAAGTGAACAGTTCCAATGAAATTAATATGCGGTGATAGTTTTCTATCAATAAATGCAGCCTCGCGCTGCAATATTATTATTCTACTTACTCTTGAATTAGTATAATCATAACCGGATTTTTGAGGTGTAGTTTCTGTGGGCCCTTCTACACTTAATACAGCATTAATTATGTTATTACCTTTAGGTAAAGGGTTCCCATTAACTGTGATTCCCAATAAATGTGGTTTTCGTTTATCCATATGCCGCCTTGCTAAGTATCAAGTTGATAACGTAATATGAATACTTAATTTAGCTTTGTCAACGACTTTTAAGGCTTAATATCGATAGCAAATTTTACTGGAATTAATATTTGCTATTTGGTCACTTTTGGAAAAGGTGGATTAAGCGTACCTTTATGAATACTATCTGCATAATACTCTCGCCAAGCTAAATCTGGGAATCTTTCACCGCTGATGACGGTATCTAAAAAAGTACTATAAATGAGCGGTATTAGCCCTCCTGAATCGTTTTTAATAGCAGGAGGTAGTTCCAATTCCTTTCTATAATTATATTCGGCAAAAACACAGCAAGCATGGATAAATGGCCTAAGCCAATCTCTTTCTGGAACTTGATTATTATCATTAAGTGCAACTCTAAGCGCATTCATTGTTTGTTGGCACCAATAACCTTTCCAATACTCATAAAGGACAAAATCCCATATATCACCTTTAGTTGGTGTTTCGCGCATGCTATAAAAAAATTTTTTAAAATCCTTATTTTTTATTACCAATTCTGATAAATGTTGTTTAAGTTCTCCAGTAACTCCCTGAGTTCCAATTAACTCGGTTGGATCATATTCATTATTTATATCTAAAACTAGCACTTGATACTCAGCAAAATAGAATACATAGTTTGAGAGTAATTCCCTACATTTATTAACGGGATTAGAGTCGGTTACCACGTTCTCTATTTCATTGTGTAAACTTAAAGCCCATTTCTCTACAGTGTCCTTGCCTAAGTTTTTAATTAATCCCGTCTCATGTAAAGCCTTGGAAGATCCAATAATACCTGCAGCATATACAGGATCATTAACTAATCTTTTCTTAATTTGATTTTTGGCAATATTATCTAATATAAAATTAAATAAACCCATATATAAACACCTCTATGTGTAATTATAGTACATCTAAAGTAGAGACATGCGTATAAGGATTATAAGTCCTATAGGGTCATTATTGGTTATGTAGGCATATGGTACTGAGCATATTAATGAAAAATGCCAAATAAATAGTGAACTAAAATTAAAATTAGCCATCTAAATTCTATAGAGATTCTCAATTGCTAATTATTTGTTTAGTTATAAGGTAATTTCTATGGATAATATTAGTCATTATGTCTTTACAGGGTTAGCTACCTTGTTAGCATCAATAATTTCTGGCTTATATTTAATGTACCTGCGCCCTAAGGCAAAAATATACTATTGGTGGCCGAATAACTTTGTTTTTAATTTACAAAATGAAATTAAAGTTCTTTCTTTTCTTCGAACGGACGTTTTAACAGTTCAGAATATTGGTAGAGATACAGCTAAGAATATTCAGTTAATCTTTAGGTCTCACCCTATGCATTTCCAAATTAATCCCCCTTTGGCAAATGTAACAACTAATACACTTAAATATTCAAATGACAGTAATAGTTATTTTGTGATTAATATTGCATCACTAGCTTCAAAAGAAACATGTACATTACAGATTTTAAGTGTGCATCAAGAAGTTATGACAAGTTTAGTGCCTACGTTGATTCATGTTAGGGCAGAAAATGGTACAGTAGAACGCATGCCATTTCAAATTACTAGGACGTCTCCTCAATGGATAATAAGGATGGCTGGTTTCATATTATTTATTGGCTTAGTTTTTATTTCATATTGGTTAATAAAATTAGGAGCTTTACTTTTTTATTTGCTGATTACAACTAATATTTTTCAATAATAAGATAACTTCAAGCATTGATATGATCATATAACTCGTATGTTTAATAGTACTTATACTTGGATAAATAAATATGATTAAAAATAAAATAGGCCATAAAATGCTCCAGGAATGGCACTTAGAAAAAAATAAAAAACTTAAACCAGAAAATTTTTCGGCGTATTCCCACAGAAAAGCATGGTGGAAATGTAGCCAAAATCACGAATGGCAAGCTTCTTTCAAGGACAGGACCTATGGCAATAGTTGTCCCTATTGCTCAAATAAAAAAGTTTGTTTAGATAACTGTTTAGCTACCGTAAATAATGAACTAGCTAAAGAATGGCATTGTGAAAAAAATTATCCGTTGACTCCTTTTGATGTTGTCCCTGGATCTAAAAGGAAAGTTTGGTGGGCCTGCAGTAAGAATAACGGCCATGAATGGAAAGCCACTGTAACCGATAGAAATAGAGGAAGCAAATGTCCTTTTTGTTCTGGGAAAAAAGCCTCGCCTGAATACTCCTTAGCAATAATTTCGCCTCAGTTATTAGTAGAATGGAGTAGCAAAAATATAATTAGCCCATTTGAAGTAACTCCTGGTTCGAATAAAAAAGTCTGGTGGATTTGCAAACATGGTCATCAATGGGAAGAGATGATTTATAGAAGAACCATAGGTTTTGGCTGCCCTATTTGTTCTGGTAGAAAAGTTAGTGTAGAAAATTGCCTACTGACCATTAATCCGAAGTTGGCAGATGAATGGGACATAAGTAAAAATTACCCATTACTCCCTTCTGCCTATACTGCAAACTCAAATAAAAAAGTCTGGTGGCTATGTAAAAATGGTCATGGCTGGCAAGCTAATATCAAATCACGCAATAAAGGTAGTGGTTGTCCAAAATGTAAAAGCAAAACCTCCGTCATGGAACTAGCAATATATTCAGAACTCACTTATTTTTTTGATTATATAATTCATAGATATAAGCATGCAGGGATGGAAGTAGATATTTTTCTTCCTGAGCTTAATATTGGCATAGAATATGATGGGAGAGGTTGGCATAAAAATACAAAAAAGAATGATCTAAAAAAGAATTTTGCACTAAGTAAAGATGGAATATTGCTAATTAGAATTCGAGAAAAAGGGTTACCTTTGTTAGCAAACCAAGATTTTATTTTACCAAAAGATTACTCTTTTCCAAAATTCGAAATTATGGCTGAGATAGTTAAACATATATTTAAATATATTCATATGGATAAGGTGCTTTATGCAAAGCTAAAAACATATAATGAAAACAAAAAACTTATTAATTTAGAATTGTTATATAAATTACTTGATATGTTGCCGGGACCATTGCCAGGAAAAAGCTTATATGAGACAGACAAAAAAGTGTCTATAGAGTGGCATCCAACTCTAAATGGTAATATTACACCGAACAATATTTCTTCAGGATCAAGCTTAAAATTTTGGTGGTTATGTGAGCAAGGGCATGTTTGGCAAGAAGGTGTTTATCAAAGAAGTAAAACTGGTTACGGATGTCCTTTTTGCTCGGGTAAAAGAGTAAGCCCTGAAAACAACTTTGAGGCGTTATTTCCAAAAATTGCAAAAGAATGGAACTATAATAAAAATTATGCCCTACTACCGAGAAATGTTACAGCATTTTCCTCAAAAAAAGTATGGTGGATATGTAGCAATGGGCATGAGTGGGTAGCGCCGGTATCACGGCGAGCTCTTGGATTTGGTTGCCCTTTTTGCTCTGGTAGAAAACCTTCTGATACAAATAACTTATTATTTGTTAATCCACCTTTAGCTGAGGAATGGGATGTTGAAAAGAATTATCCTTTGGCACCTAAAGATGTGACACCTTTTTCTCATAAAATAATATGGTGGAAATGCAAAAAAGAGCATGCATGGCAAGCTAAAGTCCAATCAAGGAGCAATGGTCATAATTGTTGCCCTATATGCTTTAAATTAAGGTAAGTAAGACTCTACTTGCTCATCAATACTGAGTCGGTCTTTTGAAAAGATTATTTTACTCATAAAAAACAACCCGCTGTGGTGCGCATAGATTGTCTCACGACGTTCTAGAGGCGTAGCAGGCATGGTTAATCATATTATAACCCAATCCGCCTCAAACAAAATAGCATCTAATATACAGGGATTTATTGGCTTTAACCAAGATAAGCCATAATCTAGTATTAAAAGCAGCCAAATCGCCAAATTTGGCCTAAAAATACCCGACAGCGAGCCAGAGGTAATTGGTCCAATAGTATACACTATTGGACTTATTAATGGTTGACATAGCAAATCATTACTATTTTTTAGACTAGGGAATTTTGGGCGCAGCTGGCGGTAATGTATCAATGGAATTCATAGATATAAGGATATCCGACATTGCTTGTGGTGCTTTTATAGAATTAGGCTTGAGTTTATAAACCGACGAGGCTTGTAAACTACCCGAATTTTCTGGCTCTATGGTAGGTAAACGTTGCATTATATCTGCTGTTGAAGATTGCGATAAATTTGGAGTATTATCTACTAAATCTTTCGCATGGTTATCTGGATAAATTTGTTTCTCTCGTAATACTTGAGCTAGTCTATCCTTCACTTCTATGCCCAAAATTAAAGGCAATTTCTCTCCGTTAAGAAACAAATTATTAGCATCATCAATATAAAGTGCCATCTTTTCTTTAACGCACTTTAAAAACAACAGAT
>CAYSGV010000062.1:0-11444 GCA_964430685.1 uncultured Gammaproteobacteria bacterium | reverse complement strand
AGCATAGCTAATAATATGGCGTTTTGATATTCCAAATGTTGTAAAACAACTTCAATTTCCTCTTCCGCTTTCACATTAACATACAGGTCGTTTTCCGCGCGCACTTCAGCACGACGACCTTGTACATTTTGACCAACCATAATTAACGGCATTAATAATATTTGTATAACATTCGATATAAACAACCAAAATATAAAACCCATTGGTGGATCAAATTGCCATTTAACTGGCGCGAGCAAGTTCCACCCCAACCACACTACAGTCCACAAGAATATAATGCCAAAAAATCCCATCGTACCTACGTGAACGGTTACCCATAATGCTAATTGGTCCATTTTGGTTAATTTTTTATAAAATTCTTTGTTTTCATCGCGAACCGGTCGACGCTTTCTTTTAAACTCTTCTAATGACAACGGACGCGCTGGTATCGGTTGACCATTTTGATTCATAATATTCTCCAGTTAATTGAGCATCATCCTCATTCATTACCGCATTAACCCAACTATCCTAATATATCCCTTAATGCAGATGCTAAGGTTGCAAATTGAAATTGGTAACCTGTACTTTGGATCTTTTGCGGAACAACCCGCTGGCCACTAATAAGCAATGCTTGTGCCATTTCACCAAATACCAATCGCAATATAAATGCGGGAATAATAAAAAGACAGGGTCGATGTATGGTACTAGCTAATGTGTGTGCAAATTCAACATTACGAACGGGTATTGGCGCAGTACAATTAACTGGGCCAGCAATATTTTCATTATTAATAAGATGCGTAATGATACAAAGGAGATCATCGATATGAATCCAAGACATCCATTGCTGACCATTGCCGGTTCGACCACCAACACCAAGTTTAAACGGCAAGAGCATTTGTTGTAAGGCGCCACCATTTTTACCTAATACAATACCTGTACGTAACAAGCAAACGCGTACCCCTTCAGCTTGTGCTTGCAAAGCTGATTTTTCCCATGCATCACAACATTGATGGGTAAATTCATTCGTTGTTGGCGCATCTTCATTTAATTCCGTATCTTCAAGCTTACTGCCGTAATAACCTACCGCCGAACCACTAATCAATACTCGCGGCTTATTGTGCAAACGATGAATTAAGGCAATCACCTTATTAGTGGTATTAATTCGACTATTTATTATTTTCTGCTTTTTTGTTTTAGTCCATCGACCATTCGCAATTGGTTCGCCCGCTAAGTTAACAATAACATCCAACGTGGTATCCGCGGTCAATTCATCAAGGTCCTCGATTAAACGATATCGATTGGCAAATTTTTGGACCATTTTAGGACGCTTGCGAGTTAGTATAATGATACGGTGACCTGCCGAGCTCAAGCAGTTAGCCAAGTTACCACCAATAAATCCGCTGCCGCCCGTTATCAAAATAGTTTGTTCTGGCTGTGTCAATTTACACATTATGCTATTCATATAATGGCCTCCCATGCAATATCCCTTTAAATAGTACCTTAGTACGAATGGTCAGGTTAATCAATACGTGCTATTAGCGACCCTGGCATTATTTTTTTCACGCTCACCTTGACACCCAACCTGTACTGCTGTACCATTACAACAGTTTTTACCGAAATAGGATTAACCATGGACAGCAACTGGCAACATTTTTTGAAATTATGCACAAAATTAAAAACTGTGCAGGAATTCGATAAATTATTCGAGCTATTTTTAACACTAGAAGAAAAAGAAGTTATGGCAAAACGCTACGCAATTGTAAAGGAGTTGTTGAAAAATGAAAAAACACAGAGAGAAATGTCAAAAATGTTAAATGTGAGTATCGCCAAAATAACGCGGGGTTCAAATGAACTTAAAACAACCCCGGAAGATTTAAAAAAGTTAGTCTTAAGTATTAAATAGGTTAATAGCATGCAAGCAATGATGAGTTTTAATGAATTTAAAATTTTAGCGCAAACCAATCGCTATATTGCATTATGCAGCAAAATAAATAATGATTTATTAACACCCATTCATGTCTTTCAGGCACTTAACGCGCAAAATCAAGGTGCCACCCTACTTGAATCACATTCATCAAAACAATCTAATTCACGCTTTTCTTTGCTCGGTTTCGATACGATGGCACATATCTTTACCCAGGGCAATGATTTAATTGTAAAGTCAGAAAATCATATCATCGCAAAACAAGCTTTTTCGTTAACCAACTTAAGAAATATTTTTAACCAGTATGCAATAGGTACTGTGATAGAATTACCTGGATTTATAGGCGGCTTTGTTGGTTATATTAGTTATGAAGCCGCCTATCGATTTGAAAAGATTATCGCCGACTACATACCAGATAATGATATACCCGATATCTACTTTAAGTTTTATCGCAACCATATCGTATTCGACCATCAATTAAATGAAATGTTTCTGGCAACGATTATTGAAACAACGTCTAATTTACTAGCTGATTACCAAAATGGATTAACCCTACTTGACAGCATATTCCAGCAAATAAGCCACGCTCAACTCAATTTAAAAAATTTACCTGACACCAATATCGCACAGATTCCTCCTTCTATTTCGGTTAATTTAACTGATACGGATTACAATGAAATTGTCGAACAAGCAAAAACTTTAATTAACCAAGGCGAATTATTTCAAATAGTACCTTCACGAATGTTCTCCGTGCCTTATACTGGAGACAGTTTTTCGCTCTATCGGCAACTTCGCTATAGTAATCCATCGCCTTATTTATTTTATTTGGATATGGGTAACTTTATTGCCATGGGTGCATCGCCCGAAAAATTATTAAGTGTAAACAATGGCTGCATCGAAACACATCCACTAGCTGGCACACGTCAATTTAGCGCTAACTCCAATATTACACAAATTGAACAAGAATTATTAAACAGTGAAAAAGATCTTGCTGAACACATGATGCTGGTGGATTTAGCACGTAACGACTTAGGTAAAGTGGCCATAGCCGGTAGTGTAGCGGTCAATGAACTGGCTGGCATTAAAAAATTCTCGCAAATTATGCATCTATCCAGCACCGTCACTGCTGAGCTGTCCCCTCAATACGATCGACTGGACGCTTTATTTGCTTTGTTCCCTGCTGGTACAGTTAGCGGTGCGCCCAAAATACGCGCAATGCAAATGATTGCTCAGTTTGAAGCTGAACCACGACATCTTTATGGTGGAGCGATTGTTTATTTAAATCATCAGCAAGATTTAGACAGCGCCCTCGCCATTCGCATGATTTTATTAAAGGATAATCATGCCATGGTACGTACGGGTGCCGGCATCGTTCATGATTCTGTGCCACATGATGAAAGTAATGAAACACGTGCGAAAGCAAAGCGCTCGCTTGAAACTATTCTTAATTGTGCTGAGGGGGAATAATGATTACGATTATTGATAATTACGACAGCTTTACCTATAACTTGTACCAGGTCGTAGCCTGTCAGCATCCAAATGTAACGATTATTCGTAATGATCAGTTAAAACTCAACGAGCTCATTGCATTACAGCCCAGTGGGATTATTTTATCACCTGGGCCAGGCCGACCTGAACAAGCCGGTATTTGTGTCGATCTTATTAACCATTTTTCTGGCCGTCTGCCCATTTTAGGTGTTTGTTTGGGCCATCAAGCTATTGCACATGCGTTTGGTGGTTCAGTGATTAATGCAAGGGAGATTGTGCATGGCAAAAAAAATTATGTCTTTCATAACCAACAGAATCTTTATCAACACATGCCCTTGCCTTTTGCAGCTGCACGTTATCATTCGCTAATTGTTGATCAAACAAGGATACCGGCAGCACTCGAAATCGAAGCACAAACGCCAGATGGTTTAATCATGGGCATTAGGCATAAAACACACCCAACATTTGGCGTGCAATTTCATCCAGAATCGATTTTAACCGAACAGGGTCAAATATTTCTCAAAAATTTTGTTAAACTTTGTGTGAGCTAAACTCATGTTGAAACCATATATTGAAAAATTAATCAATCGCCAAGATTTATCGAGGCCCGAAACTTATGAGGCAATTTTAGAAATTTGTTCATCAGAAAACATTCCGCAAATGAGTGCATTCTTAACGCTACTGCATGCGAAACGTGTATCGATTGATGAACTGGTTGGCACCATACAATTCTTGCAAGAAAATATGCAATCTATTCCAACTTTCTATCCTACATTAGATATAGTAGGGACAGGTGGCGATTTAGCCAACACCGTTAATATCTCAACCGCAGCAGGACTACTTGCTGCAAGCTGTGGCATTAAAGTAGCGAAGCATGGCAACCGAGCCGCGACATCAAAATGTGGTAGCGCTGATTTGCTCGAAGCGCTTGATTGTAATATTCAGTTGAATGCACAGCAAACAGCCTATTGTCTTGAACAAACTAATTTCGGTTTTTGCTTTGCACCCATATTTCATCCAATATTGAAAAAATTACGTCTCCTACGCGCGCAATTAGATTTGAGCACTATATTTAATTTAGTGCCACCCTTTCTCAATCCCGCCCAAACACAACATATGATGATAGGTGTCAATCACCCGGACTTATTACCATTATACGCACAAACCTTAAAAAAATTGGGCAAATCCCATTCGATGGTATTTCATAGTGAAGGTTTAGATGAATTAACAAGTATTCATACGGCACAAATCATTGAAATCAAAAATAATCAATTAATTTCCTATGAGCTTAATCCGCAACAATTTAACTTTAAAGTAGGCACGCTCATTGATTTACAAGGTAAGGATGCACAGGACAACAGTCAAAAAATTATGCTTGCATTCAGTGGCCAACCCAGTATTTTGGCGGACACGTTAATATTGAATGCAGCTGTTGCCTTATATTTATATGGTAGCACCAATAGTATTGCCGAGGGGATCCCTTTAGCGCAACAACATTTAAACAGCGGTGCTCCCATGCAATTATTAAATAGTTACCGCGCGCATACCCATCAATTTCTCCACCCAACTAGCCAGTAGGAGTATAATGATGATGGTGCAAGACTATTTAGACAAAATATCTCAATATAAAATAAATGAAGTCGCAGAATTAAAAAAAGAAATTGTCAATGATACTAAGCATCCGATTCAAGCCATATTAAATGGCCAAAAATACACATCAAATAGAATTAATTTTAAATCAGCCATACAAAATCGTGCGGTAATTGCCGAATTAAAACGTTGCTCGCCTTCAACCCCAAAAGGCTTTACCCCCCAAAGTAATGATGAGAAACTAGCTGCTTATTTGCAAGGTGGCGCCAATGCTATTTCTGTTCTCACGGATCTATGTGGTTTTAATGGATCGGTTGATGATTTAATTGCAGCACGTGCCGTCGCTCTGCAATATCATTGTCCAGTATTACGTAAAGACTTCATCATTGATGAAGTACAAATTGCGCAATCCATATTAATTGGTGCTGATGCGATTCTCTTAATCGTTAACTTTTTAGGTGATAAGACGGCTGCATTGTTTCAATGTGCCAAAAAATTAAGTATAGACGTCGTAGTAGAAGTTTTTGATCGTGATGAATTAGATTATGCCCTTTCATTTGGCGCCGACATCATTGCGGTAAACAATCGTTATTTACGCTCAATGACCATTGATACACAAAATGCATTAAGACTTATTCCGTATATACCGCAGAATGTCACTAAAATAGCTGCTTCAGGAATTGAAGATATCGATACTGCACACGGCTTTTTTCAAGCAGGTTATAATGCTGTACTCATCGGCACTTCGCTAATGAAACATACCAAACCCAGTAGCATTATCCAAGCCATAAGGAGTAAGCCTGTCAATGCGACCGTTGATTAAAATTTGTGGTATTAAAGACAGTACCATTGCTTATCAAACTGCAAAGTTAGGTGCTGATTTTGTGGGCATGAATTTTCATCCCTCTTCCATCCGTTCGGTCACGGTAAACGAAGCCATCTTGCTCGCAGAGCATATTAGAAAAGGTGGCGCCCAACCAGTAGGTGTATTTGTGGATCATACAGCTGATGAAATAATAGATATCTGCCAGAAAACTAATATTCAGATTGTACAATGTCATGGTGATACAGCGCGCGACCAACATCATTTATTACCGAAAAGTTTCGTGCGCATATTTGTACTACCGCTCACATCGCTTGGTGCTATTGCCTACCAAAATAATGAAGCCTTAGCTCAATTGGATAGTCAACGTGATTATTTGGTTTTTGAACATTTGATCGCTGGCATTGAAACACCAATCACTCCACCAAAAACTCAAAGCAACATTTCACAACTACGTTGTTTTTTGGCGGGCGGATTAACGCAACAAAATGTTGTTGCCCTGATTAATCAACAGCAACCTTTTGGTGTTGATGTCTGTGGTGGTATAGAAAAGCAAAAAGGAATAAAAGATATTCACTTAATTGAACATTTTATTAAAACGGTACAAACAATGAAGGTTAATCAAAATGTTAAATCAGACTGTTAAACCAGAATATTATGGGTCTTTCGGTGGCATGTTTATCGCTGAATTATTAATGCCCGTCATGGAAGAATTATCACTAAACTTTAATAAAATAAAAACCGATGCAACATTTTTGCAAACGCTTGCAGATCTGTTGCAAAACTATGCAGGTCGCCCAACACCACTAACTGAATGTAAAAATTTATCGACAACAATCAAAGGTCCACGTGTTTTACTGAAACGTGAAGATCTATTACATACCGGTGCACACAAATTAAACAATGCATTGGGGCAATGCTTGCTGGCCAAGCAAATGGGCAAAACTCGCGTGATTGCAGAAACTGGCGCGGGGCAACATGGTGTTGCGACGGCGACTGCTTGTGCTTATTTAGGTTTATCTTGT
The DNA here is from genome assembly GCA_964430685.1 of uncultured Gammaproteobacteria bacterium. Classification (GTDB taxonomy): domain Bacteria; phylum Pseudomonadota; class Gammaproteobacteria; order CAYSGV01; family CAYSGV01; genus CAYSGV01. The sequence goes on along the minus strand of CAYSGV010000062.1, from coordinate 4,615 downwards.
GTTATCTATATGGGTGCAGTAGATATAAAACGGCAAGCAGCAAATGTAGCACGCATGCATTTGCTCGGCGCACAAGTCATTGCGGTAGAAACAGGGGCGCAAACATTAAAAGATGCTGTCAATGAAGCATTACGTGACATCAGTGAAAGTTTCGCCACTACACATTATTGTTTGGGTTCAGCGCTGGGTCCATATCCCTATCCTGAAATGGTCGCGTTTTTTCAAAAAGTAATCGGTGTTGAAGCAAGAGCACAATGTCTAGAACGGTTTAAGCGATTGCCCAGTTCCGTCATAGCCTGTGTGGGTGGTGGCTCGAATGCCATTGGCATCTTTTCCGCATTTTTAAATGATGCGGTACAACTTATTGGCGTTGAGGCAGGCGGCAAAAGCGACCAAGATGGAGAACATGCCGCACGTTTTTTAAATGGGCAACCAGGTGTCTTGCATGGTTGTTTAACTTATGTATTACAAAATAAACAAGGACAAATTTTACCAACACATTCAATCTCAGCAGGTTTAGATTATCCTGCAGTTGGCCCACAACATGCACAACTTTATGAGAGCAAGCGCGCTAGCTATACCACTGCTTCGGATCATGAAGCTTTAGCAGCAGCAAAATTGCTCGCACAAACCGAAGGCATTATTCCCGCCTTAGAATCCGCTCATGCATTAGCGTATTTAATTCGGATAGCGCACACTTTTAGTCCAGATGATTTGGTGATTATCAATTGTTCTGGACGTGGCGATAAAGATTTGCCGCAACTTATGGAGCAATAATGAAAAACTCAATTCATACTGCATTTAACCAACAGAAAAAGAATTTTATCACTTATTTTACAGCTGCGGATGGCGGGCTCGATTATTCGCTACAAGCAGCTCAAGCACTTATTAATCAGGGCGTCGATATACTTGAAATTGGCCTGCCGTTCTCAGATCCGATTGCAGATGGTCCAGTTATACAACGTGCCATGCAACGCGCACTACAAAATAATTTTCATACCTTTGATATATTAAATTTATGCCATGATATTAAAACCTATGCGCCCAATCCCATTATATTGTTTAGCTATTACAATCCGATATATGCCTTGCGCACACAAGATTTTTATCAGCGTGCTAGATCTTGCGGCATTGATGGTATATTGATTGTTGACCTCCCCCTCAATGAAGCGCAAACGCATCACCAGCAGTGCTTAGAGGCTGGAATAGTCCCTATTTATGTTATCACTCCCAGCACGGAACTTTCTCGACTACAAGCGACTGACCAACACAGTTACGGTTTTCTTTACTATGCCTGCCGAAAAGGCACCACCGGCATCAAAAACCAGCTACCGGCAGACTTTGCCGACCGTATGGATTTTGTTAAAAAGAATGTCAATAATCCGGTTGTAGCGGGTTTTGGCATTAGTACACCACAAGACGCTCAAACTGTATTAGAATATGCGGATGGATTTGTGGTCGGTTCCGCGCTGGTGAAGGCAATTGAAGATGGCGCTTCTGCAATGGAACTTGGTAAACTGGCCCAACAATTCTCAAAAGTGAAAGGTATATCAAATGATTCTTAAATTAAAGGCGCAAACAAAGGCGCAAGATGTTGAGCAAGTGGTACAAATGCTGAACATGATGCATTTACAATCACTGGTCCATTGCCGCGACGGTCAGTATGACATCACTATTGTTAGCGATTTAACACCAAAAACAAAACCAGACTTATTTCATCTATTGCCACATGTAGAACAAGTTGTACCAGTAACCCCGCGCTATAAATTAGCCAGTAAAGTTGTGCAGAAAAATAAATCCGTTATCGACATTAATGGACATCAGATCGGCGGTAATCAGTTAATTGTGATTGCAGGCTCTTGCTCTGTTGAATCAGAAGCGCAAATTTTTACCACTGCCCAAATCGTGGCTGAACAAGGTGCACAAATTTTGCGTGGTGGTGCTTTTAAACCACGCACATCGCCTTATGATTTTCAAGGATTAGGCGAAGTCGGTTTGCGCTATTTAAATGAAGCAGCTCGTGCACACAATCTTTTGTGTATTTCTGAAATCATGGATACGCGCGATTTAGATTTAGTTGCTCGGTATGTAGACATAGTGCAAATAGGCTCACGCAATATGCAAAATTTTAGTTTGTTAAAAGAAGTTGGCCAAGTGAATAAGCCAATTTTATTGAAGCGAGGATTGTCGGCAACTTACCAAGAATTTTTATTGGCGGCCGAATATATTTTAAGCGAGGGTAACGCACAAGTAATCTTATGTGAGCGTGGCATTCGCACCTTTGAAACCTACAGCCGTAATACTTTAGATTTAGCCGCAGTACCTATTGTGCAACAACTCAGCCATTTACCCATTATCGTCGACCCTAGTCACGGCACCGGCAGACGTGAACTCATTTTACCAATGAGCAAAGCGGCAGTCGCCGCTGGTGCTGATGGCTTAATGATTGAAATGCACCCGCAACCAGACCAGGCCTTATCCGACGCGCAACAAACTATTGGACCTGAATTGTTTAATGAATTGATGCATGCTGTGAATAGAATACATGCGGTAGTGTAATGTTGAAATTGGCAACGCTAGCGCGCAGGTAAAATTCTTGTTGGCAATCAAAAGGCAAATGTAGTCCACTAAATAGTTGCATACAAAAATAGGGAGTTACAAGTTTGCTTAATATTTCCTTAATAATGCATTGTTAAAATGATATATTGAACGATATGAACTAATGAACTTAAAAAATGATGAGGTTTACTATGAAAAAGCTTTTTGAGATGACGACACAAAGTGATACTAACTTAGAAAATAACTTAAACAGACCCACTCGAGACAATAACCCAGAAAGAGACGAAAGAGAAAGGGACGAATATTTGGTACGACGAGGAAAAATACAAACTGCAGTTACTAGTGCGGTAGCTATTCCTGCATCCACTGCTGCTTCAGGTGCTGCAATGGGGCCACTCTGTTTTGGTACATCTGTCGCTAAAAGTGCGGCGATGGGAGCAGCTTTCGGCTGTGCAGGTAGTTTTTGCTTCGCAACAAGTGTATTGTGCTGTCTTTTTGCACCCAAAATTATAAGTGCAGCAACTAGACGTCAGTTAGCAAGTAACGAGATAACTAGTTATGATCAAGTGCAAACATATAGTGATGATTTAAGTCCAAGTAACAAATAGTTAGATAATTTGAATTTTTTCCTCAGCCTGCTGCGCCTTATTTGCCTCAAGATAAATATCCCCTTAACCTTCTGGGTATAGTGATAGTGAACTCTTCGTAGCGCGGACTTAGGAGTCTCTTGGTGATGTCCGCGGATTAAGGTTGGGCAGTAAGTTTAGTGATTATACTAATTTCTCTCACCGACAATTTCTTTCCTGTCATTGCGAAGGCGTTCTATCATTGGTCTCTAATTACTTAAAGAAAAGATCAATGCCGCCCGTGGCAATCTCCAACTACGAAGTTCTATTCAGGAGATTGCCACGGGCGCTATCAATTGCATTTAACTCCAGTTCAATGGTAGAACGCCCTCGCAATGACAGGAAAAAATCCCATTTGTGATAGGCACTCTACTCTTTCAAGAAATTTTCACAATAATAGAAAATATATGGTACTTATCTATCAAGGTATTTACTTACCACAGCTCTTACCGCCTCAAGACTCGGTGCAATCTCAAAAAGATGCTCTGGTTTATTTAATAATTCTTGTAATTGTGGCACAGGGGGAATTTTTTTCTGGATAATCGGTTCAATAACCGTATCAAATTTACAAGCGTCAGCTGTTGCTACAATCATCCAGGGCTGTGTTGATAATTGCTCGCGCACAAAAAATGCCGTGGCTGTATGAGGACAAATAATCGTATGATATTTTTTGTAAACTTGAGCAATTGTTTTACAGATTTCATCATCACTCACTGAAAATGCACTTACATTATCGTTAATGGATTGAGACGTCGGATATAAATATTGTAATCGTTCAATATTACTTGGTTTGCCCACATCCATCGCATTCGCCAATGTCATGATGCTTGGTCGCGGCGCATATTGCCCATTCGCTAAATAATCAGGGATGACTTTATTGGCATTCGTTGCTAACACAATTTCACGGATGGGAAATCCCATTGCTTTGGCCCAGTAAGCACTGGTTGCATTACCTAAGTTACCAGTTGGTATAATATATCCCAGCTCTTTTTGATATTGATTATAATATTGCATACTGCTAAAAGCATAATAGGTCATTTGCGGTAATAAGCGGCCAATATTAATGCTGTTCGCACTGCTTAAATGCATTTCATTTTGCCAAAATGGATCGCTAAACGCCATTTTCACCAAATTTTGACAATCATCAAACGTCCCTGCTACGGCTAACGGTAATATATTTTCATCCCAACAAGTGATTTGTTGTTGTTGTTTAGGTGACACTTTCCCTTGTGGATATAATATAATCACACGAATGTTGGGTTTACGATAAAACGCACTGGCAACTGCTGATCCGGTATCACCTGATGTCGCTACCATAATGGTAATGTTTTCTTCTGATTCGCGCTGACTTAAACATTCCGCAAGGAAACGTGCACCAAAATCTTTAAATGATAATGTCGGACCATGAAACAATTCCAATATGAACGTTT
>CAYSGV010000061.1:0-11473 GCA_964430685.1 uncultured Gammaproteobacteria bacterium | reverse complement strand
GGGTCGGCGGTTCGAGTCCGTCTCGGGGAGCCAATATCTTCAAAATGAACCACAACTCTTGCGCAACCAAATTGGACGGTTCTGTAATTTATTGCAGATCTACCAAAAGAATTTCCTGCAATAGTCTTAAGGTGTACTTAAGCATTCACTGTTAAAGAAAACCACCTCATATCTCAATACAACTTTACATGATGCAGCAAAAACCGGAGCGCCTAGTGTGGTGCAACTAGTTTTATCTATCTTTACAGATAAGGATGAATTAAAGCAATTATTACAAGCACAAAATCATGAGCAGCGCACAGCTATACAACTTGCTGCTGATCGAGGACGATGGCAATCTGTAAAAGTGTTATTTACGTATTATTCTCTATTTGAAATCTGTTGCATTTTGAAAGATGACAGTATTGTCACGAAAGCAAATGTTCTTGAATTATTAAAAGCGCTACCTAGAGCATTATTTATTACCGCTTTAAATCACCCCGAACATCTATTGGCTGAAACCTTACAGAGCAATCCTATATTTCAGGAAGCTTGTGCATTGCTCAAAGAGCGATTATTAGCAGCAGAACCAGCGCCTGTATTATTAAGCCCTCCAGCAGCGCCACTTTCATTGTTATTTTTACCTATTGTAGAAAATACGCCCAGCACAGCTGCTGCACCGACATTAGATCAACCAGGTGGACCATAATCCAGGTTTGCAGGTGGTTACAATTTATAACGGTACAGATTTGTTTACATTGCTTGTAAAAATTTAACAAACTTACCTGATTGCTGAAGCATTAAATTTATACATTGCAATAACTTGGTTCAAAAGACAAATATAATTCTCAAACTCCATTACCTATATTTTGTAAACTTCAAAAAAAATTTAAGCTTCGCTCTTGCAGTGATTATATTTCGGGGACACTATATATATATATATAAGAGAAGAAGTTTTTTCTCTTAATTTGACTTTTATTAACGGGGTAATTGTGTTGTTGAAATTTGATGATGAGCATAAGCTAACCCAAATCAATTTTGGGAAAATTAATATTACTCGAGAGAGAATCTCACGGAGAGTAACTTCTCTTAGTTCAATTAAGCAAAGACAGGCCTTCTATACTGTTACAATGCACCTGATGCTGCCAATAGTAGCATACCTGTTTCATTTAGCATCTCATCCTATTATAATATGTTTTATATTACATAATTTAATTCATGCTAATCATTTTTATTTCGCATTGTTTTTAACTTTTTAACTAAACTTTTCTTTTTGGCATGAGCTTGCACCAAGGCTTGTGCGCGTTGGATTAAATGGTTTAACCCCACCAGCCGCAGCATGTCGTCTTCAAGATGCAAAACAATCATTCCACCTGGTTTTAAGTGAAGTTTGCGTCGAAAATCTGCTGGAATCAGTATCCTGCTGTCTTCGCCAAGTTTTGCATGGTGTTCTAACATTATTTACTTCCTAGATCATTATAAGATTACATATGACAAAATATGTAGATATGTCAATTCATTTGCATATGACATATATATAGTTTATGTCGATAACTAAGTATACAACGCCAATAATTCACGCGCAGGTTTGCGCTGTTTGGCTTTACAGCTAATCATGCGTTGTACATAGAAACTACGTAACTGTGCAGAATGATAGAGCTTGCGTGTGTAGGGTGTATCGTGGTTTGAAATTAGCACAGGTATGCCCTGCGCACATAATTGTTGCGAAATGTTTGCGAGTTGTGCTTGCTCAGTTAAACCAAAATCTTCTTTGGTATAACGGGTAAAATGCGCAGAAGCGGTTAATGGAACATAGGGCGGATCGCAATATATTACATGTTTTTGTGTGGCTGCATGCATGGTTTGCATAAAAGGTGCGCAAGTAAAAGTAGCTTGTTGTGATTTTAGATGAAATTGCAACATTTCCTGCTGTGGAAAATAGGGGCGCACATAGCGGCCAAATGGCACATTAAATTCGCCTTTACTGTTGTAACGACACAAGCCATTAAAACCATGACGATTTAGATATAAAAATAATGCCGCCTTTTCGAAAGGCTGACGCGCATTATGATTTAACTGATTAAATTTTTTACGCATCGCATAATAGCGTTCCGCACAATTATATTTGGGTTGAAAATAACGTTGCGCATAATCGATAAATTCGTTGCCACATTTTTGTAGGGTGCAATAAAGATGAATTAAATCTGCGTTGGCATCATTGAGTTGGTAATATTTGAATTCAGTATTTAAAAATACACTACCCGAACCAACAAAAGGCTCAATTAAACGCTCTCCCCTAGGTAGTATTTTTTTTATTTCTGTTAATAGACGGTATTTTCCGCCCGCCCATTTCAAAAATGGCTTATGCATTGCAGCCATATAGACTTCCCTCGTCCCTACAAACTTTAAGTATCCGCATCAATACAATTCGGTCTTTCACCCCATCAATAGGGGCAAATGTTGGGCGCATTATACCTTTATGTGATCATTTAATAAATGTCACGATTAAATGGCCAGCAATTCTTGACACCTTGCCGTTTTCAGTTATATGTAAATAATGGCTTCTTTTTAATTTCGTCTAGATTGCAAACGATTATAATACTTAAGCAAGGAGATCCATATGACTGAATTTCAAAAGATGACAACACCATACGATATTGAACAAATTCGGGCCGACGCCGGGCAGTCGATTGATGCTGGTGCAATTACTAAAGATTATCCACTCAATATTAATCAAGCATGCAAGCTTCTCAATGATGCTCTTGGCACTGAAATAATGTGTGTACTGAGATATCGGCATCATCAAATTATCGCCAAAGGTATGAACCGTGCGGAACTCGCAGCGGAATTCAAAGAACACGCGATAGAAGAAGAAAGGCATATGTTATTGCTTGCCGAAAGAATCAATCAACTGGGTGGTAACCCAGATTTCAATCCGGGTACAGTCATGACAAGAACTGTGACAGAATTCGGCACAGCTGTTCATCTAACCGATATGATCAAGGAAGATCTGATTGCCGAACGCATTGCCATCATGGTCTATCGAAAATTAATCGAATGGTTTGGGGCGGATGACCCCACTACTCGCCGTATGCTGGAAAACATATTAAAAGATGAAGAAGATCATGCCAACGATTTGGCTGAGTTATTGGCTGCAAATTAGGTACAAATTAGCGCCGTCTAATGGGCTGGATGGATAAACGATAGCCTAGGGCATTAAGCACAAGACCAAGAGTATCCAATCGCGGATTTCCTTTTTCAGATAGTGTTCTATAAAGACTTTGGCGGTTAAGACGTGATTTACTTGCGAGTTTTGCAATACCACCATTTGCTTCAGCAACGTTACGTAATGCCACGAGCAATAATTCAATATCATTATCCTGTTGGTATTCATCAAACGCAACTTGTAAATATGCGAGCGCTTCTATAGGGTTCTTTAAAGACTCTATGAGCTCATTATGGTAATTGGTAGTATGTTTTAATAACTTTGATTTACTCATGTTTTATAGTCGCATATAAGCGACAAAGTGTCAATGGCAAATATTCTGCTGGATTAATACTCAAATCTGCCTATACAATGCGTCTCGTTCAAAATATCAAAAATTACACCTTCTAAGTGAAACTTATCAATCTTGTCATAGTCTAATAATATAAGAGAAGGAGATAATATTTATTAGAAGATTTTTATATTACTGAGAGCATGAAAATGAAAAAGTTATATCGTTCAGTAAAAAAATACCTAAGAATATTATACAACCAACACGTGTTATTGATAACATTAATTTCAGCATTGATTGTTTTATTTATATTTATTGCTTGTGGAGAAAAATATGTTTTTAAATATTGGGACTTCGCACAAAAACATGAGGATTATATAACAGCATTCCATGATTCATCTTTATCAATATTAACCTTTCTTGCTGTATGCGGAGCCTGGATACAATTAGCAAATCTAAATAAAACTTCAAGATGCGATTTTTTATTACGTATAGAAGAACAATATTCAGCTCAAAATATGGTTGACGCAAGAAAAACAATCAGAAAACTACATGGCAAAGCAATTGGTAAGTATAAGAGCGGGAATATATATATACAAGATATCGTAGAAGAAGTTGCAGTGGAAATATTAAAGTATAAAGATAGTGTGGCCAATAACGACAATTATTCTAACTTGATTGATTTTCTTAATTATTTAGAAGGAATTGCATATTTCACTAATACTCATTGCATACAATATTATGATATTAAAGAGTTATCAGCAAGTGCCGTAACTTATTATTATGATGTATATAAAAAATTAATAGTTGAACTTCAGAATGAAAGTGGTAATAAAAAATTATACCAAGAGCTTCAAATACTAAGTAAAAAATTAACTAATGATTCTGATTAAAACATATATTCTATCTACTCGCGATAATTCATTGTAAATTTTAAATATAAAATGGTCTCTGTAAATTCATTCTTACTGGATCCCCTATGTCTACAGCTGTAGTGAATTAATTATTCTTTAACCTTTTTCAGACACCCTTTGCATGAAGCTGACGTACCTAATATAGATGCAGTGCTTCGTAGGTCGGATAGAGCTCTCTGGCGAAATCCGACCTATTATCGAATGGAATAAGCAATACCATTTTTTATCTGCAAGCGCATTGGTCGCTCCCTAACGGTCGCGGTTCTTTTTTCTACGCACCGCCTTTAGTAGTACATCCCCTATGCTGTGCTCTACTCAAGGGTAACACAATATGATAGAGTGCATTTTTTTATTAAAGGATTATAAAGAAAGGAGTATGACTATGAGAATATCTATAAAATCAGCTTTAACCATCGCTTGCTTCATTGTCTCATCGTATGCCTATGCAATGGCTTATCCAGCCTCGGAAGTTGCTTCGAAATACATCAAAATCAAACATCCAATTGTCACCGCTTTTCCAGAAGATACATCGCATGCGGTGTTATCAATGCAAATCAAAAATACTGGCAAACAATCGCATACATTGGTAGGTGCTGTTACCCCTTATGCACAAATCACTAAATTGAGTCAAAACGGTGCTGCATTGCCTCCAGCAGCCAATGTCACCTATAACTCCATTACCTTACGCCCGCAATCGCAAGTACAATTTGCACCGCAGGGTAATCATATTGCATTGGCTAAATTATCAGCGCCATTGAGCAGTGGTGACCATATACCAGTTACCTTGATATTTGCCGACGGCAGTCATGTGAAGGTAAATGCACTGGCTTTAATTACGCATAAAGAAGCTTAAATGTAGGAAGGGATCAAGTATCATATTGCAAGTTGCTAAGTAACTACTTGAAATCTGATACTGGCCCCTTTAGTTTTGCCACCCCACAAACCATACGTTTATGTTGATTCTTCAATGGCCGTATTCATGCTATATTTGGCCGTATTTTAACAAAAGTGGCCATATTCTCTATCATTTTGGCCGTATTAGTGATAAAATGGCCGTATCCCTAATAAATTTGGCCGTATTTGGAAGAGGCAGCATTAACCATGTTGGACAAAAAGTTCCAAAAGCAAACTTTAATTGATCTGTTAAAAAAACAGGGAGAACCTGTCTCCCTAAACCATTTATTGAAAATATTGGGCCCAGATTATGCTGAGCGAACAGTACGGCGCTGGCTAAATAAACTTGTCGTTGAAGGTTTTGTTGTTCGGACAGGAAAAAAAAGGGGAACACGCTACAGTTTGTTCATCTCTGGAGCAAAGCAACTTGTCGAGTTTAATATTGAAAAAAGTCGTGCAATTAATTTTGTTAATCAACCAATTTATAAGCGTAATCCAACTACCTACAAACTAGAATGGTTAGAGAGCTATCAACCAAATGAGACATATTATTTATCTGAGTATGATCGAACACAAATGTATCAAAATGGAAAACGTGGTATTGAAAAAGATGCCGCTGGGACTTATTTTAGAAAAATTTACAATAGGCTACTAATTGATCTGTCATATAATTCATCTCGTTTAGAAGGAAATACCTATTCGATATTAGATACAGAAAAATTAATATTAGAAGGGAAGAGTGCACAAGGGAAGCTCGATGAAGAAACAATAATGATTCTCAACCACAAAGAAGCGATTCGTTATTTAGTTGATACAGCTAGAGGAAGGGAAATTCAATACAATGAAATCTGTACATTGCATTATTTATTATCTGATGGCTTAGTGCCGAAGCAATATTCAGGTAATGTACGTGATCATGGGGTGCGAATTAACGCCACTACCTATGTTCCATTAGAAAATAAAAATCAGTTAGAAAACATATTGAAAATAATTTGCCAAAAATCAGAGCAGATTCAAAATCCCTATGAACAAAGTTTTTTCTTATTAACACATATTGCATATTTACAACCTTTTATTGATGTTAATAAACGAACATCTCGACTAAGTGCTAATATCCCACTTGTCCGCCATAATTTAGTTCCATTATCTTTTAATGACATAAAGCAACAAGATTATATTTCAGCAATGTTATGTGTTTATGAATTGAATGATGTACAACCATTACTCGAGCTGTATCGATTTTCATACTTACTGAGCTGTAAACGATACGATGTGGCAATTGATGATATAGGTTATAATGAAATACACGTACGATATCGCAATGAAAGACGTGAAATGTTACGACATGTTATCTCCCAATCTTTAGTTGAGAATAACTTGAGAGATTATTTGAATTTACAAATAGAAACACTCATACCAGAAAACGACCGCAAAGAATTTGAAAATGATTTAATTGAAGAATTGAATGAAATTAATGAACATCGTATAGCTGGTTTAGGTATTACGACAGAGCAATTACAGCATTGGCTAAAATTATATCGACCAATACGACAGTAAATTTTGTTTAACCAACTTGTACTAAAAGTGAAATGGGTAATTAAAAGCGCCATTTAATGATGGCGAAATCGTTATAAGCAAGAAGTCAAGCATCAGATTGCAAATTTTAATTATCCGCATTTTTAATATAATTTAATTATGGGAAGCAAAGGGTCAAGTATCAGATTGCAAGTTATTTCGATGCTATAAATGTATGAACAACTTGCAATCTGCTATTTAACCCCTTGTATGAAACTACTTACCGGGGGCAAATTTACCCACTAAGCTTGGATGAGGGGTAATGGGTTCGACGCGTGTTGGACGTTCTGAGGGTAGTGCAAAATGCATCACTTGAGGGTAAAGCCGTACCGCTGCATACTTTGGCTCAGCTGAGACGACTCTGGCCATACTCGATTGCCGTTGGCGTGTCAGTTCGCTTGCTAAGATTTGGTCTTTAAATGCCGGGGTAATGACACCAGCTTTAAGCAAATCAGTTAAAACGGATTCAGCATCAGGCTCAATGCCTCGAGGAAAGTATTTTCTACCATATTCAAGTGATACGACAAACATATTCGGTCTTTGATCAGGAGATTCGTTTAGCACTATTTCTACTGTAGCACAACGATCTTTTAATTGCGCCAATTTTTCAGCAGAGCAAACTAATTTTATTCTTTCATTAGGTAAATCTGGATTAGCAATACGAAATTCATCAATCAAAGAAACTGATGCCGGATCTATTGAACTATAAGTAATATCTGGAGTGCGTTGCGCTGTAATTCGTTCTAATTGAGTATGGATATTTAGTTCTTCGCTAAGATACCCCGCCCCCGCCACTAGATTCGTTATCGCACCACTAAAACTTTGGCATGTTTGTATATCTGCAGCAATTAATAGATGTCCTAATTCAGTTGGCCCAGAAGCATTGGTTAAAATTAAGGCTGCAAATAAACTGGGATAATCAGAATGGAGCTGTGCTATATGCTTCATTGTTTGCACACACTTTTGTATCAATTCTTTGTTAGCAAGGCGAATGAAGAGATGCAATGGTAGCTGGCCATCTTTGTTCGGTACAAAAAATATTTGTTGCAATTCATTTGGACGAAGATTTTCAGTAAATAAAGTAAACATAGAATTTACTAATTTACCAGCTGTTTCATGATCAGCACCATATTTCTCAAATATTGCAGTTAACGCTTCGTCAAATAATGAATGTCCACTATCCGCCGTACGTTCAACTAGATGACGCCGATGTTCCTGATTAAATGCCTGCTGAAATTGCTCTAGCGTTTCAGGGCTGGGAAGCAGTATATGGGCAATGAGCTTACGAAAAAGTTCATTACCTGTAGTCGGTAAAAATGTTGCAGAAGTATTAAGTTGTTGCGGTAATACTTCAAACAATCCGGTACTACCATGCGCAGATAAGCAACTATTTAATCGCCAATAAGTTGGGTCATCATGTTTAATATCTAATGGCATGCAAAGCGCGTCTAGATATGGCATCATGTGTTGGTTCCATAGCTTTGTTCTGAGTTCATGTTTTCGTACAAATGCTGCTGAACCAACTCTTAACCTATCCTCTCTCGATGCCTCTGGATTTTTAAACGCTGCAATCAGCGCATGTAATTTATTAAACTGATCAACCTGTTTTCTAATTTCATCAAGTTTCTCGGGGATTGGATCCTTTACATAATCACTAATCATTCGATGTAATCGTACAGCGTGCGTTTGTAATAATTGCTCACTTTGTGTTAATTGATATAACAATACCTGTTTGACATCATTGTTTGCAGTTTGTTCGAGTAAGCGCGTAAGTTCAAAAGCAATTGGATTTTTTTTATCGTCAGCTACGGTTTGATAAACAGCTTCTCCAACGCCATCGATAAATGACTGCCACTGCTGTGCATTCGGTGCAGTAGTCAAATCGTGAAACACCGCACCAGCGCGCAAGTTACGGCGAATTAAATCTAATTTAACGTCTGTAGGGTGCTCGATATATTTGAGCATCAATTGTTGCAAATGATTGGCTTCTTTAGATGTAAAAGACATAGGACCACCTCCAAGGTTTAGTTAATTTATCATTTCCTGTGGCTACGATAACAGATAAAGATTAAGGGAAGATTAACGAATGATATATTATACACACCCTTGATAAATATGTCATTTTATGATGAGCACGAATAGGATATAGAGATTTTTATCTTGCGTCGTAAGAAGGATTGCTCTGGATTTCCGGGTCTACGGCTGTAATGATTCGGCTATACTTTCAAAATGTTTTGCAGCCTTCGCCCGGGAATGACGTGGTAGATTGGAAATAACCTTTTATATAGATCAAATTTTTCGTAGGCGGACAAAGGAGCCTCCGGCGACATGTCCGCAGACAATACATCACAATTTACGAGCCAATGTCACGCCGTCGCTCAGCGGTAACATAGTAATATGCACGCGCGGATCATGTTGTAATTTTTTGTTGAGTGCACGAATGGCTTTTGTTTGTCTATCATTTATTTCCGCTTGCGCGACTCGACCACTCCATAAAACATTATCAATCATGACCACCCCATTGGGTTTCAGCAAGCGTAAAATAAGTTCGTAGTAGTGATCATAATTTTCTTTATCGGCATCAATAAATGCAAAATCAAAGGTGCGATTTAGGCCATTTTTTAATAATTCTTCTAAAGTATTAACCGCCGGGCCTAAACGTAATTCAATTTTTTGCGCTACGTTATCTTGTTGCCAAAATTCTTGCGCAATCTGTGATGTTTCGGTATTGATATCACAGCTTATAATACGACCATCTTTAGGCATACCCAAAGCCATACACAGCGCACTGTAACCAGTATAAGTGCCTACTTCAATGGCTTGCCGCACGTTTAATAATTCCATTAAAAATGTCATGAATTGCCCTTGCTCTGGCGAAATTTGCATGATGGCACCAGCTAAGTTCTCTGTTTTGGCACGACATGCTTTTTGTGCAGGTGTCATCGTAACTGACATTTTGTGGATATAACTTTCGAGAAAATGTGGTAATCCTAATGTTTCTCGCATACAGCGCTCCTATTTTCTTAATCGTTCACAATATGCTTGCCAGCCAGCTGTTTGGTATTGACGACACACAGCTACGGGATCAGCAGCTGCATAAATACCACGGCCAACGATGATAAAATCACTTTCTTGATTATAAATCACTTGTTCAGGCGTTAGATATTGTTGTCCCAAACGATCGGTTCCAGATTGTAATTGCACGCCTGGCGTAAAATGGAGAAAATTAGGTTCAGCTAATAATTTACGCAAACAGATTAATCCGATAATAAAATCAGAGTGTGCACGTGCAAAGGAGAGCGCTTGTTCACGATAGTCGCTACTCAGTAAATTTCCTTTGGAACTCATTTCTGCTAACAAAACAGCAGCATTACCTTTGGGCAAACCAATTTCTTTTAATGCCGTAACGGAATCGAGCCCTGCAACAGCATGTACCGTAATGAGTTGCGCCCAATCAGCGATATGATAAATTCCTTTTTGATATTGTAATTGCATGGTGTTACCAATATCAGCAAATTTTCGATCTTCAAAAATGATAAATTGTTTTGCGCGTGCTAATTCTTGCAACGCTAAAATATAATCGTATGTAAAATCGTCCATTATATCGATATGGGTTTTCACCATACAAATATGCTCACCTACTTTTTCTAATAATTTTAAACATTCATTTGCTTTGGTTAAATCCAGCGACAAGATTAAATTACTTTGCTTCTCTGTAGCAGTTGCCAACAATTTTTGCGCTGTTGGATTTTGACTATAAGCGATACGATCTGCATAAGTTAATTGTTTCATTTTTTCACGTCCTGTACGATTAATAACTGCATAAATTGGTCGACGGGTAAATTAAGCAATTGTTCTTTATTATCCCATAACGCTAATAATTTTTCTTGTTGGCTTGGCGCTAAACCATTGCTGATATTTTGTTGTAACTTTTCTCTGAGTGGCCCCAAACTTTCACTGCGGCGCATACGGTGTCCCAATGGAAAATCAATTTGATAATAATCGCTTTGGCTTTGATCGTTAAAAAAGATTTGTAAGCTGTTTGGGATCGCACGTAAATTTGGGTCATAATATTTTTGCGTCATGCCTTTATCTTCACTCACCTGCATTTTAGCGCGCAATGCATCAATACGTGGATCAGCAGCAATTTCTGCTTCGTAATGATCAGCGGTTAAATCACCATAAAGCAGTGCCACTGCTACCATATATTGTAAACAATGATCTCTATCAGCAGGATTATAAAGTGGTCCCTTTTTGCTGATAATACGCACCGCTGGTTCTTGTGTTTTAATGACAATTTCTTTAATTGCATGAATTTTTTCTAAAGTATTAAATTGTTCGCCATATTTTTTCTGGCAAAGAAGCGCACATTCTACTGCTGTTTGGGCATGAAATTCTGCCGGGAATGATACTTTAAATAAAATATTTTCCATGACATAGGACTGATAGGATTGTGAAATCTCAAAAGGCTTGCCTTTGAAATACACATCATAAAAACCAAAACGCGGTGCGCGCATACAAGTGGGGTAACCCATTTCACCTTGCAAGCTCATCAACGCCAAACGAACGGCACGTGCGATTGCGTCTCCTGCAGCCCAAGATTTACGTGAACCG
>CAYSGV010000060.1:11148-11509 GCA_964430685.1 uncultured Gammaproteobacteria bacterium | reverse complement strand
CCTAACTGCGCAAGTTGTTGGATCCATTCTTTTAAAAATGTCCCTTGTTCATAGCATGAGGCGATGTAGGGTATGACTTCACGAGAGACAAAATTGCGAATGGTTTGCTGCAGCAACCGCTGTTCGTCCGTAAAAACATCCATTAGCGGCATTATTTCTGCCATAGCGGTCTCCCTGTGTATTTAGAGCATATGCCCTCATCCGGCTGTCGCCACCCCGCGATAAAGAATACAGGGCAGGCTCTTCTCCCGCCTTCGATCCGGAGAAGGAGTTCTAAATTAAATCATAGCCTTTTTTCCGCCAAAGAGCAGGAAAAGGAATTCTACATTAAATCATAGCCATTTTTCTGTCAAAGAGCAGG
>CAYSGV010000060.1:0-11138 GCA_964430685.1 uncultured Gammaproteobacteria bacterium | reverse complement strand
CATAAATTGTATATCCTTCTCCGGATCGAAGGCGGGAGAAGAGCTCGTCGGCGGATGAGGGTCTTTACAAAAAAATACCTTATTACTTAGCTCACGATGAAAGAATCATTTCTTATCTTCTTCATCGACGAAATCTTCGTCCCAAAAATAATCATGCAATTCTTTCATTTTCTTTTCATCGAGCCTAGCCTCAATCGTACGACGAATCTCTAAATTACGCTTATTAGCCTTTTTTTCAGAATAAATATCTTCACCGCCAAAATCTTCACCCATATCTTCTGCCATGGGTTCTTCAAAGCTCTCTTCATCATAAGGGGCTTTTTCAAGCTCTTTGTTTGATTCTTCAAAATCCATAAGTCACCCTCACAATTTTTCCACTGATATTTGTATATTTCTCACAATCTCTCTCTAATT
Organism: uncultured Gammaproteobacteria bacterium; assembly: GCA_964430685.1. Lineage (GTDB taxonomy): Bacteria > Pseudomonadota > Gammaproteobacteria > CAYSGV01 > CAYSGV01 > CAYSGV01. Next base: position 10,724 of record CAYSGV010000060.1, on the reverse strand, counting down.
TGCGTCCGCTTATAGAGTCTAATATCCCTTATATTTTCATTATAGTTGGCTTCTACAAGCTATGTTATTTTCTGGTCGCCTTAGTGCATTTTTTGAGGAAGATATAATAAAGAACAGCGTCTTGGCAAGTATAAATCAATATCGTTTGCCCTCCAGTATTCACACTTTTACACACTTGGTATAAAAGTTGCATTCTGACCATGAATACGCTGTTGATATCCACAGCTAATGCGCATAAACTGTCGCTTTTTAATAAAAATAAAGGCACGTAGCTCAGTGGTAGAGCATCACCTTGACATGGTGGTGGTCGGCGGTTCGACCCCGCCCGTGCCTACCATTAAAGGATTACTGCGCAATGCCCGTAATAACATTCCCTGATCAGCAACAACGTCGCTATGAGCAACCGATTAGCGTGTTTGCTGTGGCCCAAGATATAAGCCCACGCTTAGCGGCCAGTGCAATTGGTGCAAAAGTGAATGGTAAACTGGTCGACACGGCTTTTACTATCACAGATAATGCACAGATACAAATCTTAACGGATCGTGATCCTGAAGGTTTAGAAATCATTCGTCATTCTACAGCACATTTGCTGGCACATGCCGTTAAAACCCTTTTTCCCCAGGCGCAAGTGACCATTGGGCCAGTGATTGAAAATGGCTTCTATTATGATTTTGCCTTTGAGCGTTCTTTTACCCCAGAAGATTTACAGCAAATTGAAGCAAAAATGCGCGAAATTGCAGCAGCAAAAATACCCGTAGAGCGCTATACCTTATCCCGTGCAGAAGCTATTGATTTTTTTCGTAATCAGGGCGAAGAATATAAAGCCAAAATTATTGAAGATATTCCCGCAACAGAAGAACTTTCTTTATATCGACAAGGTGATTTTACAGATCTTTGCCGTGGGCCGCATGTACCCGATACGGGCAAATTAAAGGCCTTTCATTTGACTAAAGTGGCAGGCGCCTATTGGCGGGGTGATCACCGCAATGCAATGTTACAACGTATATATGGTACGGCATGGCCAGATGAAAAAGCTTTGCAAGCCTATCTACATCAATTGGAAGAAGCAGAAAAACGTGACCATCGCAAAATAGGTAAGCAACTCGACTTATTTCATTTACAAGAAGAAGCCCCGGGTATGCCTTTTTGGCATCATAACGGCTTAATTATCTATCGTGAAATTGAGCGTTATATCAGAGAATTATTGCAAAAGCACGGCTATCAAGAAGTTCGTACGCCAGTAGTCGTTGATCGTAGCCTTTGGGAGCATTCTGGGCATTGGGAAGTATTTCATAAAGAAATGTTTACCATGCAAGTTGAAGAACGCGATTTCGCATTAAAACCGATGAACTGTCCGGGTGCGGTACAGATATATAATGTCGGGCTCAAAAGTTATCGTGATTTACCACTACGGCTTGCAGAATTTGGCAGTTGTTTTCGAAATGAACCATCGGGTGCCTTGCATGGTTTAATGCGCTGCCGTAATTTTGTACAAGACGATGCACATATATTTTGCACCAAAGAGCAAATCCAAGACGAAGTTGGGCAGTTGCTCGACTTAATTACTGAAGTTTACCGCGTTTTTGGCTTTAGCGATGTCACCATGAAATTATCTACTCGACCAACAGAACGTGTGGGTAGTGATGATATATGGGACCATGCCGAACAAGCTTTGGCCAAAGCTTTAGATGATAAAAAAATTCAATGGCAGCTCAATCCTGGTGAAGGCGCCTTTTACGGACCAAAAATTGAATTTTCAATGCGTGATTGCTTGAATCGAGTCTGGCAATGTGGGACGGTACAGCTGGATTTCAATATGCCGATGCGCTTAGGTGCCCATTACATTGCGGAAGATAATAGCCGCCAAATCCCCATTATGGTGCATCGAGCCCTATTGGGTTCTATAGAGCGATTTATTGGCGTTTTGATTGAACACTATGCCGGTATTTTACCCTTATGGTTGGCGCCCCACCAGGTGGTAGTACTCAATATAACCGACAGACAGGCCGATTTTGCCCAAGAAATCGTCGAAAAGTTAAAAAAAGCCGACATTCGAGCGATTTACGACTTGAGAAATGAGAAAATTGGCTTTAAAATTCGCGAACATACTTTGCAACGTGTGCCCTATATTGTAGTTGTTGGTGATCAAGAGCTACAAGCAGCCCAAATCCGCGTTCGTCAACTTAATGGTACTGATTTAGGAATGATGCCTATTGATGTTCTGGCGCAACGGATGCAAGCTGAAATAAAAGCGAAAAGCATGCAAAGTATCTAATTTGAACAGGAGGAAATGCGATTACTAAAAATCTGCGTAAAAACCGTGAAATTAATTCACAGGTAGTATTTTTGATTGGTGCTGATGATAAAAAAATTGGCCAGATACCACATTCACAAGCATTAAAAGAAGCACAAGAGTTAGATCTTGATTTAGTTGAAGTGGTACCGCCACGGGGTGATGAACCGCCAGTATGTAAGATCATGGATTACGGAAAGTACTTATATCAGCAACGTAAGAATTTAGATGCTGCACGCAAGCACCAACATCAGGTACAAATTAAAGAGGTTCGTTTAACGCCACGAATCGGCGATAATGACTTCCAAGTTAAATTGCGCAGTATAGTAACGTTCCTCGGTGAAGGCGATAAAGTAAAAGTGACCGTCCGTTTTCGTGGACGCGAAATGGCCTACCGAGAGCAAGGCCTAGAGCTACTGAGACGTGTTGAACGTGAAACATTTGAAACCAGCTCGGTTGAACAAATGGCAAAGTTCGAAGGTAAACAGATGATGATGGTGTTAGCACCTAAGAAAAAAGTCGTCGAACGTGGGAAATAGAATTAGAGTTTTTATAAAAGAGAATATGGGGTATTTATGCCAAAGTTAAAAACCAATCGTGGTGCAAAAAAACGTTTTCGTATCAGTAAAAGTGGGCGCATTAAATACCGCCAAGCGCATCGCAATCATATATTGACGAAGAAGTCCACAAAACGTAAACGACAATTACGCGCCAAAGCATCAATTAAAAGTTGTGATGCATTAGAAGTCACGCGTTTATTAACTGGATCTTAATTTATTTTTTTGGTTAAAGATTGAGCAACATAACTAGAGTTTGAGAGGAATATAATGCCTAGAGTAAAGCGTGGGGTTTCTGCAGGAGCCCGCCATAAAAAAGTGTTAAAACTAGCCAAGGGATATTATGGCGCACGCAGCCGTGTTTACCGTGTTGCCAAGCAAGCCGTTATTAAAGCTGCACAATATGCTTATCGCGATCGCAAAAACCGCAAACGTGAGTTTCGTCGCTTATGGATTTTAAGAATTAATGCTGCGGCGCGCGAACATGGTTTGAGCTATAGCAAATTAATTTTTGGTTTAAATAAAGCGGCTATTAATATTGATCGTAAAGTTTTAGCTGACATTGCTGTCCATGATCCAGAAGGTTTTGCTGCAATTGCACTTAAAGCCAAGGCAGCTTTGGGTTAAAGATTGTTCTTTATAGTGTCGTAGCGCGGACCTTGGAGCCTTTTGGCAACGTGTCCGCGGAAATATTGCAGTGGACAATTCTCGCGGACAGATCATAACTCCTTAGTCCGCGCTACGAGTGAAGGATAAGGAAAAGCGATTCATGCAAACCATCAACGAACTTCTACTCCAAGCAGAACAAGCACTCTCACTTTCTAAAAAAATAGATGAAGTAGAACAAATTCGTGTGCAATATTTGGGTAAAAAAGGCTATCTCACCCAACTTCTACAACAAGTGGGGCAATTACCCGCAGCAGAACGTCCCACTTTTGGTCAAGCTGTTAATGAAGCCAAAAATAAGCTAAGTGATAAACTTGATCAATGTTTAAAAACTTTAAAAGCAGAGCAGCTCGCCGAACAACTCGCAAAAGAAGTGATAGATGTTACGTTACCTGGACGTGGTGAAATGCTTGGTCATTTGCATCCAGTCACTAAAGTTCGCGCGCGCATCGAAGAATTATTTAGTCAAATGGGTTTTACATTTGCTGATGGCCCTGAAATTGAAACAGAATTTTATAATTTTACGGCGTTGAATATTCCGGAAAATCATCCCGCGCGTGCAACACATGATACTTTTTATTTAGAATCAGGTTTGTTATTGCGCACGCATACATCCCCTGTGCAAATTCGTTATCTGCTTGAGCATAAACCACCGGCACGGGTTATTTCTATTGGGCGTGTTTATCGTTGTGATTCAGATTTGACCCATACGCCAATGTTTCACCAACTTGAAGGTTTAGTAATCGATAAAGATGTTACGATGGGTGATCTCAAAGGAACGCTGCAAGAATTTCTGCAACAATTTTTTGAACGAGAATTATCGATCCGTTTCCGTCCGTCTTACTTCCCATTCACCGAACCATCTGCAGAAGTGGATATGACTTGTGTGAAATGTCATGGCAAAGGTTGTCGCATTTGTAAACAAACAGGCTGGCTAGAAATATTAGGTTGTGGCATGGTGCATCCAAATGTGCTGAATCACGTCAATATTGATCCGGAGCAATACTCTGGTTTTGCTTTTGGATTAGGGGTCGATCGTTTGGCGATGTTGCGCTATGAAATTAATGATCTACGCATGCTTTTTGAAAATGATCTACGCTTTCTAGAACAGTTTTAAGTTCAGACAATGAATTCACAGAAGTACATATCTATGTAGCGCGATGTAGCAGCACATTTCCATATCTCTGTTCGCACAGTCATAAACTATCTTGATAAAAAATGGTGGTGCTTATTCCATTAAGTGGTAGGTCGGATTTCGCCAGAGAGCTCTATCCGACCTACGAAGAACGCATCTATATTAGTTACGTCATCCCCGTGCGTAGGCTGCACAATGATATCAAAAGAAGAACAGAATTATGCAGCCGCAGACACGGGGATCCAGAATAAATTTTTCTTACGGAGATAAATGTTTACTGTGTAAGTAAAATTGTACTGGATTCCATGGTCTTCGGCTGGTATGACGCATTGATTCTTTAGACATTCTCACGCAGCCTTCGCCATGGAATGACGTGGTTGGCCAGGCCATTTCTAATAAAATTTTAATCGTTCAATACAATTAATATTGTATGTATCATTTATAATTTTTATTTACATAAAAATATTTTCATCTATTTAATCTTTCCTTAAGATTCGGCTGTTATTCTGCACCTGCTAAAACAAATTAAAGTGTTTGCCTAACGCTCACATATGGAGATAATAAACCATGAAAATTCACGCAATATCATATAGATATGATGAACAATTGGTTGTGCGCTATCATAGTTCAATACTTTATACCAATGCGCAGCAATATGATCTGTCAGATACCATCAGTTTATTTACACTTTATGCGCCACATTTTGGTTTCGTCCAAAATGCTTATGCAATGCGCCGTAAACATGATTCTTTGGGTGATAAAGATCCTGTGAATATAAGTGGTTTATATGAGCAAATGCATATGCTGGCAAAGAAGCACCAGCACCCTTACGATGAGATAACATTTGAATATTGCACCGACGATGATAATGCCAATAAATTGTTTGAATATTACCAAACGCATGCAGATAAAATTCCACCAAATGTAAAATTAGTATTCGTAACATCCACGAGAACAATACCACATATTCAAGGTGTTGCCCGTAGAGTGGATGATAATTACCGTGCTACTGCTGAGAAAATGCGACACACTACCGAATGTGAAAATTTCATTAATTATTATTTAACTAAAAACTATGTTAGTAAAGAAATTGAAAAGTTAAACCGTAAAATTGCTGATACATTAGGCGATGAGCGAAGCAATATGAGTTATGCACAATGTAAATTAGTTGATGTACTAAAGGATGAAATAGAACAATTAACACATGCATTGCGAATAGCCGCAACACCAAAACAGATTGATAAAATTCATGCTGCCGTAAAGTCGTTACACACAATTGTAGATGATACCAATAAACTATTAATAAATTCTGCAGAACATTCAAGACAAGGACCATCACATATCAGTGCGATTAAGCAGGATGTTAAAAGTTATCAAGCTGACTTAGTTAAATTACCAACCAGTAAAATAGTAATCATTGCAGCTGTAGCTTTTAGTACGGCGCTTTTATTTGCCGCAATAGGTTTTATTGCCGGCTTGGCACTTACTGGCGGGCTAGATGGTGGCTTAACTGGATTAGTTATGGCCGCAAAAGCTGCTTATTTCAGCTTGGAAATGATAACCGCACCGACGGTTGGCATGCTTGCGGGTGGACTATGTGGCGGATACGGTGCACGCTATGGATTATTTAAACCTACACCACTCGATCAAGCCATTGGTGCGGTTGCAGAAGAAATCAATCAAGAAGCAGATAAATTAGCAAAACCGGCTAGGCAATCATCATTCTGTTGGTCGCAATTAATATAATGATTTGCTCGAAAGGACACGTCTTTTCGCAGTGTTCATTAAACTTTGCCACTCTTCATAGCGCTTCCAGCGCGTAGTGTACCCGCGGACATGCCGCCAAAGTGTACCAAGACCTGAGAGACCCTACTGTAGTTTTATATAACATATTGATTCAATGTAAAAAAACCATTGAACTTCCTAGGGAAGCATCCTGCAGTTATTCGCTTTGTCATTTCCAAATACTTGATGGCAAAAGGATTTAATCTCCATTCAGAACATGGTATAAATGTGGGCTATTTTATGGTGGACGTAGCTCAGTTGGTAGAGCGCCGGATTGTGATTCCGGTGGTCGTGGGTTCAAGTCCCATCACTCACCCCATCTTCCTTAGGGCCGTTAGCTCAGTTGGTAGAGCAGCTGACTCTTAATCAGCGGGTCGTAGGTTCGATCCCTACACGGCCCACCATGAAAATCATGGCATTCCACAACTTATTGCTTATCAATGTTGAATACGATTGCATCTGGCTGACACTGATCATTCAGCATCAAATTACCGAAAAGTCTTGACTATTCTGTAATTTAATTTCGGATAGCCGGTATGGATATAGCAAGTGCTCAACTCGCTATTTTCGCTCGGTAAATAAATTTGTGCGTATTTTACTGAACGATAGCAATTTGGCTATCAATAAGCCAAATACAATTGCTGAAATTAAATTAACGAATAGAGTTAAAGAAAATGTAAGCAGAATGATAAAAATCTCATTTGAATCTTTAAGTTTTATTTTCTGCTTGATATATTGCAGATCTATCATATGGTAAGCAAATGCAAAAAGAGTTGCTGCTAATACGGCAAAAGGGATATTTGCAGTAAAGGGTATTAATAAAGTTAAAAAAATTAAAAGGAATAGGGCGTAGGCAATTGAAGCAATAGGACTATTACCGCCAGCACGAATATTGGTAACAGTACCGACAATTGTACCTGATAGTGCGATACCACCGAACAAAGATGAAAATAAATTAGCTAAGCCATGGCCAATAAGTTCCTGGTTTGAGTCATGTTTAGTGTTTGTTAAATTATCGGCAATTTTTGCCGATAAGAGAGATTCAAAAGCAATAATACATGCAAGAGTAGCAGCGGGTACAATTGATTCGGTGATCAGTGGTATGTTAAAAATTGGGATTTGAAAATTCGGTAACTTTTGTGAAATATGGCCATAAACACTGCCTAAGGTTGGTATGTCCCAAGCAAAAATGATTTGCAAAATAGTGGCAATTAAGACAGTTAAAAAATATCCGGCTGGCACAGACTTAAAAAACTTTCTAGAAATAAAAATACATAATAAACAAAGAAATCCCATTGTGGTGGCTATAAAACTGAGTTGTGTTGTTGCAGGTGCAAGAATGAATAATTTTGTAAGTGTTGATGAATGGGCAGGTAATTGCACAGCAAGGCCGAAGAACGCTTTCCATTGGTTGAGAATAATAATAATGCCTATGGCGCTGATAATACCTACAACAACCGAATTTGGAATAAAGCGGAGAAAGTTACCCATTTTAATCCAACCTAAAAAGACTAAAAGTATACCTGCCATGATGATGGTAACTTGTAATCCAATGACGCCGTTGCTTGCAAGTGAATCGGCGAGAATAGCAATTAATGCGCTTGTTGGTCCAGCGATTTGCACCCGACTGCCGCCAAATAAACCAATGGTAATGCCCCCAACAATTGCGGTGTAAATTCCTTGTTCGGGTTTAACGCCAACGGCAATGGCACAAGCCATTAACGCCGGCAAAGCAATTACACTGACAATAAATCCAGCAAACAAATTTGGCAACCAATTTTTTAAATATAACAAACCAAGAGACTTTGCTTCAATAATTGCCAACATATTTATGTCCTATTAGGATTTTAGTTGTATACCAAACCTGCGAATAACCTAAATAACTTGAAAATATAATACGTTACGAGCAAGCAAGCAAGAAGATGTTTACAAAATCATATATTTTCAAAAAATTTACTTGCCAGCTTTGCCCGTATATTATACGGTTATGACAATTTATACTGAAAGGTAAACTCCAAGTCTGCTTATTAATCGTATCTAATGAATTTGCAAAGATCACACTTGTGTCACTTAAGCAAAGAAATTAGTTACAATTAAATTAAGTTTCGCGTCTAGCTTTTATCCAAGTTGCTGGAAAAACGTTTAAAAGTAACAATGGAACTGTAACATGAAATTTAAAAAAATTACGTTTAAACCAATACCCTATATCAGATTACCAGAGGGTCGAATGGCACTGATTGGCAGCAAAGAAGAAGCCGAAGGTGATGGCAATTGTGGCTTTCGATCCATCCTTGGCGGCGAATATCTTAATGAACGTGAAAAGCTAGCAGAAGAAAAATTATTTACCCGTGATCAACTTATAGCTGAATTGGTTAAAAATCTAGAGGACGAAACGATTCGTCGTCTAGTCTCCTTAGATATTTATGCAAAATATCGCGAATGGGATAACAAGGATTTTCGTTTTGAACGCGATAGGTATTTTCCGTATGGAATTAGTAAACAATTTGCTGAGTTTCGAAGCATCGAAAATGGTGAAAATGATGATACACTTAAAGAACAATTACATGCAAAGATAAAAGATTATTGTCAAAAAATCGAAACGGTAAGGCCATATTTGCAAGAATATTTAATTTATGGACATATCTGGCCGCATGTACAGGGTAGCTTATTAGCATTTGCTTATTTATGTAAAAAAAGAATTCATTGTTTGCTTTCACATCCTAGTGGCAGAATGGTCTATTTAAATGATTTGAGTACATTTCATCCAGAAGCAAAAGAAGAAGTATTTTTACTACAGACTCAAACGCAGAATCATTTTAATCGATTGAATGTCAAAATACACCCTAATCAAGCTTTATTAGTAAATTCAGCGGCACTGAATCCGGAAAGCGCAGAAACAAATCGTGATCTATATGTTGCCGTTAATCGGCAAATAAAAATCGATGATACTTATATACATCCTGAAATCATTGAAGCGCATCTATGCCTCATCCCCAATGTTCAAAGCGCCTATATTGAATTTACTGACCTTAAATCCCAACAGTACATGGTTACTGCTTATGTTGCATTAAAAAATCATTATTTATTTGATTTTCACAGCGTTTATCAACAACTCATAATTAATGCAACGCAGACCCTTATGCCAAACCGCTGGGTATTGTTAAATACCGAACAGCAAGCACAATGTTTAGATGAAAATGGTAAAATTGTTGCTGAAAGACTTTCTGGATTACGCGGGATTGAATATCATTATTTCCAGGCCTATCCCAAGATAATACCCAGCGCGACAAATGATATTGAAATAGAAATTGTGAAAGAATGGGTGGCGGCGCTGTTTGCAGATAAAGATAAGCAGTATAAACCAGCATTGCATGATCATTTTTTACATCTTGGTGGTACAAAAAGACAATGCAAGGCGTTAATTTTTGGAATTAACCAAAAATATAAGCACGCATATGTTAGCCTAGATGATTTCATAATTAATCCAACACTTGCTCGATTAATAAGCATGGTTGGTCATAAATTGAATGCAACGCCAATGATTTTACCGGAAGGCAATGAATTTTTGCCAATGGTTTCACTTGAAAATCGTTATCCATTTCCACCCAAATATTTGAAAACTCCCGCTTTATTTTTTATCCATAACTGTCTTGGCGATATGCAAGCTTATCTTGAATTAATTAAGCACTGGCAAGGCCAACGACCAATCTATGGTCTTGTGGCAGAAGAACTGTATTCAAGCGAACTATTTTATGGAAATAGTCTTGAAGGAATGGCTGCATACTACCTAAAAGCAATGAAAAAAGCCCAACCCAAAGGCCCTTATTTACTGACGGCCCATGGTCTTTCCGGTGCTATTGTGCACACAATGGCCCATCTTTTACAAAAGCAAGGCGACACTGTTGCAGTCTGTTGCCTGGATACAATGGGTCCTACTTGTTTGAGTGAAATGACAGCAAAAGACTTTGCAGTGTATCTTTTGAACTTAGTTAATGAATTTGTTGTACTTGAAGTTGGCTGTCAAAAGCTTGCAATAAACATACAGCAATTAGGCAACTTGTATAAATTTAAACAATTAGAACTCGTTGTCGAACAATTAATTCAGGGAATAACTGTTATTGAACCTGCAAGACAACACAAGCTTCGTCGAAAAATTGTAGTATTTTACAATTTGATGATGGCGTCTATCAATGTTGTTGAGTCCATACCATTGGAACAGTTGACTGTCATTGCGACTGACCAAATGCAGAGGCAGTTTGGTCAAAATCTTAGTTGGACTAATCCCTCT
>CAYSGV010000059.1:0-11650 GCA_964430685.1 uncultured Gammaproteobacteria bacterium | reverse complement strand
TATTTAGATTTTGTTGATTCACATATACAAATTTATACTGGCTCTTTAGCAAAATATATTGGTAATTATTATGTCGCCTTAAGGGCTTTTCATGTTCCTTCAAGTGGTACAGATGGTTCTTCTTATTCAGGGTCGATAACAGTAAGGCGCTATTTCCTTTGTGGTGATGACTATCTTGCTATTAATTTAGGTGGTGGTTCAGGAAAAGATCCGAAAAATGTTGAGCTTGATGACGAACATGTAGCATTGAGTTCATTTTATATCAGTACCTATGGCAAGCATAAAATCAATAAACATTGGTATGGCAATTGGTCGTTAGGTTATTACAAAGAGAAATACCCTAATCACCGTCAGCGAAATCAGTTTATTTTGGGCTTAGGGATTGCTTATCGTTTTGATTAGTTAATTTAACCAGGAGATGTAGTTAGTCTACATTTACTAAGGAATAATGAATAGTATGATGGATCATATTAATATTTTAATTGCAATAATTGTAATAGAGTTTTTGGTGGCTCTGGCCATCATTATTGCTACATTTGTCATCAGATGGTTTTCACTCAAACAGCAGAAAGCTTATCAAGATAATAAAGTTGCATTAAAAGAAGCAATTCAAAATGTTATAGCGCAACCTGATCGTATTGAAGATTTAAACCCGCCAAAAGAGTTACAACAATTACCGGTTATACTAGCCACAATTGAAAAATTGGATAGAGAATATGAAGGAAAGTCAGAGAGTTGGAAAGAGATTCGTACCTATATCATCAAAAAATATTTACTAGCTCAAATTAATGAAAATATTTTTCATGCCGACTGGCACAAGCGTTTATTGGGCTTACGTAGTCTTGTCTGCGCCGGCGAATTAGCATTGTCTTTAGATAATATTGAAGAACGGTTGCCAAACTTATTTGCCGATGAACATACGATTGTTCGATTCCATGCTCTGCGTGCGGCAGTATTATTAATGAGCAAAAAAACTTTATTAGCAGCGCTCAATTTTATAGCGTCCCAGCGTGAGTTATCGCAATCACTTTATTACAGTATTTTTGAAAAAGTCGACCCTAAAATTTCCACTTATATAAAGGAATTGCAAAAGGAAATTAAAAATAAAGAAACAAAGAATATGTGTAAGTTATTGCTAAATATCAATTGTGTATGAAATTAAAGGTACATTAAATGGTTAATTTTACATCGGACTTTGCTATCAATGGTATCCTTTATTATTTTATTGCATTGAATTTTTGTTATTTAATGCTATCTTTGCGCGCATTTCGCGGCGTGCGAAGTTCATTTTATAATTGGCATAATGGCAAAATAAGTGCATATATTCAGGGCTCACATTTTTTACCTAAGATAACGGTATTGATACCGGCATATAATGAACATCATCGTCTCATTGCAACAATCAATGGCATTTTGAAAAGTAATTATACTAACCTTGAACTAATTGTAATCAATGATGGCTCGAACGACGATACCATGCCCTTATTAATTCAAGACTTTGAATTAGTAAGTGAATCGATAGAACCAAATGCTGCGCATATACAGCAATTACATACGCAACCAATATTGACCACATACCGATCACAAAAACATAGCAACATTATTGTTTTAGATAAAGCCAAAGGCGGCAAAGCGGACGCACTGAATGCTGGCCTTAATTATACGAATACCGAATTATTTCTGACCATAGATGCCGATACCTGCATTGAACCCGATGCAATAGATTGGTTGGCATTTACCATATTATCGAATAATGATTGTATCGCTGCAGGCGGCGTTCTCTATGCTGCAGATAACTTTGATAATCTAGGTGTACCAACTTCTAAATCTGAGCTGATTCGTTGGAAGCCTCTTCTCGGGATTCAAACTATAGAATATATCCGAAGCTTTTTGTTCGGACGCACACCTTGGAACGGATATAATGGACCATTAATTTTATCGGGAGCGTTATCATTATTTCTTACGCGCGCAGTCATGAATGTAAATGGTTTTAATACCAATGTTCCATCAGAAGATATGGAAGTAGTTGTTAACTTACACCGCTATCATCTTGCACATCATATCCCATATCAAATCTCACATGTTCCATCAGCAAATGGTTGGACAATTGTGCCAGATACTATGGATAAATTATGGCGGCAACGTAGCCGATGGCATTTAGGTTTATATGATAGTCTGATTAATAATATTAAAATATTATTTAATTATCGTTATAACCCAATCGGGTTCGTTAATTTTCCATTTCAGCTATTTGGTGAATTTCTAGGGCCATTTGTTGAATTTATTGGTTATATATTCTTGATATTCTTTTGCATTACTGGAACTTTGAATTTATCTTATGCATTATTATTTTTCTTTATATCGTTGGGTTCATCTTCAATTTATACAACAATGGCAATACTATGCCATACCCATACGTTTAATAAACAGCAACGACCACAACACATGCTATCTATCATTTTTTACATTTTTCTCGAAAACGCTGGCTACCGCCAGTTCCTTGCAATGTGTCATACCTTTGCTATATTTCAAGCGCTCGGTACACGGTTATTTAAACGGAAACGCAATAATAACCTGCCACCTGCACAACCTGAAACTATGTATACGACTGCTGATTGATTATCATCTTATTTGATGAAATCAGTTAATTAATGGAGTAGTAGTTCAGATACTTAGGTCCGGCAATTATAGTGTGCTAGCAAAAGTACACCCACAGATTTCATTGCAAGAGGAAAAACGACATGGAAGCCGTATATCCTGCTGAACAACAGATGTTAACTACGATACGTGTTTGGCCAATTGCTACGTTCATCTTATTATTGTTATGTGAAAGATTTATTATAGGCTATTCGACTTCACTATCATCGGAACTATTGTTAGATTTTTTATTAACCAGTTTGGTTCTGTTACTCTCGCTCAAGAGAAATAGTTCAATAAACATTATTCAAAATATTATTGCTGGTGGTGTAATTTTTTATTATTGGTTAAGTGTTTGTGTCTATTCGTCCATTCATTTCACTGTAACCTGGGATACAATAATCGCAAACATACGACATTACGACATTATCTGGTACTTCTTTTCATATAAGCATATCGCATTTACAACATTAATTATATTTATGATATTCATGCTTCGAAACATGAAAATAAATATTCCAATGCATCGTTCATCGGGAAATCTAATTTGCTTAGAAATATTTTTTGTTTTAACTCTGTCATGTGTAATAACACGTGCTTACGCAAACCAGTCAGATGAACAAACTGATGCAATTAATTTAATCAATCAATCATTTACTGCTCATTCTGTCAATAATGAAAGCTTAAAACAATTGCTTACTGAGTTTCCATCTTTAGCTAAACGTACACATGAAACTTTAACGGGTGGCATGCCAGCTGTAGCTGCTAATGATAATAATGATAAGGCTAAAAAGAATATTGTCATTGTATTATCCGAATCACTGAGCGGTGTGGATTCCAAATATGCCCATGGTCTTTTTGATAGGTTGCCGCAGATTGATAAAATTCAAAAGGATGGCATAGTATTCAATAAAATGGTGGCAAATGGAAAAATTTCTGATCAAGGATTGGCTGCCTTATTAGTTGGCGCCATTCCAAATAGAACTGGTGGCTATACTGCAATTGGCCATCAATTTCCACCAGCTGCATATAAGGCACATAATTTAGTGGCCTACGCGAAAAAACATGGTTATCAAACCATCGCTATCAGCAGCAATCCTCCACATTGGCTTAATACTGCTGTATGGTTAAAGCAGATCGGTTTTGATACGGTCATCGGCCCTGATTCTACAGAACTTAAAGGTGCGCTTCATTATACGTGGGATGCACCCAGTGATGAATATTTATATCGTGTTGCATTAAAAAAAGCGGCTCAGCAAAAAAAACCTTATTTAATTTATATTAAAACAATAAGCTTACATCCGCCTTATATTTTATCAGGTCAACAATACAACATAAATGATAATGCATTACGCAATCAAATTAATTATGTAGATCGCACTACTTATGATTTTTATAAAAAACTCAAAGCACAACATTTTTTTGATAATGGTGTATTCGTTCTTTTGGGTGATCACCGACGTTTTGAACCACTTGAAAAAGAAGAAGTCAATAATGGCGGTTATACTGTTTGGCATGAACGAATTATCGGAACGATTGTGGGTAAAGACATCAAGCCATATTCAGTTTGCAGCATGCCATATACACTAGCAGATTTTAATCGGCTACTTCACAAAATCATTAATAACCAAGAAATAAATGATAAATTAATATATACAACGAAAATAAGTACCGAGATTGGTATCGATACCCCATTAAGCATAACTCTGTCAGACGAAAAAAACGGCGGTTATCTTATCCGTAGTGAAAAATACAAACCTCTTTTTGTTTCAATTTATGGTAATATTCCACTGGATAAAATTCCCAATGACTCGTATAAAAAAGCTGTTGGTTTTTTGATGCTTAATGATTTGTGGATCAAAGAGTCTTTAAGTAAAAATAATTTTTCAGCTTGAATTCAAAAAACGAGCATTAATCGAATTAGAAAATTAATGCTAACTTGTACAACAATTAACTTAGATACGGCTCTTTGCAGTTTGTCAAATTAATTGGTTATTTATCCTTGATAATTTTTTAAATTACTGGAATTTTGAATTTAACGTATGCATTATTTTTTTGCTTTATTTCGTTGGGTTCATCTTTTATTCACAAAGCAATGGCATCACTATGCCATACCCATAGGTTCAATAAACAGCAATGACCACAACATATGCTATCTGTCATTTTCTACATCTTTTTCAACAATGCTGGCTAGTGCCAGTTCCTTGCAATGTGTCATACCTTTGCTATATTTCAAACGCTAGGTACACGGTTGTATAAACAGGAACGTAGCAACAACGTGCCACCTGCACAACCCGAAACTATGTATACGACTGCTGACTGATTGTCATCATATTTGATGAAATCAGTTAATTAATGGAGTAGTAGTTCAGATACTTAGGTCCGGCAATTATAGTGTGCTAGCAAAAGTACACCCACAGATTTCATTGCAAGAGGAAAAACGACATGGAAGCCGTATATCCTGCTGAACAACAGATGTTAACTACGATTCGGGTTTGGCCAATAGCCACGTTCATCTTATTACTTTTATGTGAAAGATTTATTATTGGTTATCCGACTTCGCTCTCATCGGAACTATTATTAGACTTTCTATTGACCAGCTTGGTTCTGTTACTCTCGCTCAAGAGAAATAGCTCAATAAACATTATTCAAAATGTTATTGCTGGTGGTGTAATTTTTTATTATTGGTTAAGTGTCTGTGTCTATTCGTCCATTAATTTCACAGTAACCTGGGATACAATAATCTCAAACATACAGCATTTTGACATCCTTTGGAATTTCGTTTCCTACAAGCTCATCGCATTTACAACATTAATTATATTTATGATATTCATGCTTCGAAACATGAAAATAAATATTCCAATGCATCGTTCATCGGGAAATCTAATTTGCTTAGAAATATTTTTTGTTTTAACTCTATCGTGCGTAATAACTCGTGCTTATGCAAATCAAACAGCTGATCAAACTGATGCGATTAATTTAACCACGCAATCATTTACAGCAACTTCAGTCAATAACGAAAACTTAAAACAATTGCTTACAGAGTTCCCATCTTTAGCTAATCGTACACATGAAAGTTTGAATGGTGGTATGCCAGCTTTAGCTGCTAATGACAGTAATGATTCAGCTAAAAAGAATATTATCATTGTATTATCTGAATCACTAAGCGGCGTTGACTCCAAATATGCAAATGGTCTTTTTGATAGGTTACCCCAAATTGATAAAATCCAAAAGGATGGCATAGTATTCAATAAAATGGTGGCAAATGGAAAAATTTCTAATCAAGGCTTAGCTGCATTGCTATTAGGAGTCATCGCAAATAGAACGGGTGGCTATACCTCAATTGATAAACAATTTCCTCCTGCTGTCTTTTCAGCAAATAATGTTATCGCCTATGCGAAAAAGCATGGTTATCAAACAATAGCCATAACCAGTAATCCACCGCATTGGGAAAATGCTGCTGCCTGGTTCAAGCAAATCGGTTTTGATACGGTTATTGGCCCAGATTCTGAAGAACTTCGCAATGCTAAACGTTACACATGGAATGTTCCCAGTGATGAGTATTTGTATAATGTAGCTCTAAAAAAAGCAGTTGATCAAAATAAACCTTATCTAATATTTATAGAAACAATAAGCATGCATGCGCCATATATTCTACCTGACCAAAAATACAAATTGTCTAACAGTCCGTTACGCAACCAAATTAACTATGTCGATCAAACAACCTATGGTTTTTATAACAAACTCAAAGCCCAACATTTTTTTAATAATGGACTTTTCGTTCTTTTGGGAGACCATCGACGTTTTGAATCATTTGAAAATGCAGAAAAACAGAACGGCAATTACGCCGTTTGGCATGAAAGAATTGTCGGAACTGTTGTTGGTAAAGGCATCAAGCCACATTCAATTTGCAGCATGCCATACACCTTAGCTGATTTTAATCGGTTGCTCCAAAAGATCATTGATAATCAAGAAATAAATGATAAACAACTGTATACTGCAAAGATAAGTACCCAGATCGGCATTGATACACCATTAAGCATTACACTAGCAGATGAAAAAAACGGTGGTTATTTAATCCGAAGTGAAAAATACAAACCTCTTTTTGTTTCAATATATGGTGATGTTCCGCTTAATAAAATTCCTAACGACGCGTACAAAAAAGCTGTAGCATTTTTAATGCTTAATGATTTGTGGATCAAAGAAAATTTGAATTAAAATAAAAAATTCCCAAATTCCATAATATAAAACATATTATCAAAATTCACCAACAGCTTTTAACCATTCGGGTGTTGGCAAAATTAATTTTCGTTCTGTCAGACTAAATAATCCAAAGGTGAATTCTGCACTACAGCAGATTTCGTTGTCACGAAGCATTTTTTGACTCAGTTTGCCAATTTTTTCTTCATAGGAAATAAGCTGTGATTCAATGATTATTTCTTCTCTGAGTCGAAGCTCTTTTAAATAGCGTAGTTTTACCTCTAGTATAGTTGGTCCAATTTTAGTAGCCATTATTTTTTCAAGACCGTATCCATTCCTGGTGATCATGTCCCAGCGCGCCTCTTCAAATAGCGTAAGATACTGTGCATTATTCATATGACCAAATGTATCGAGATAAATTTCTTTAATGATGATCGGGTAAGTGAACAGTTTTGCTTGCATTGAGCCTCCAAAGGGCGAGGTTGTTTACTCTATATCATGCTCAATAAGAGTGAGTTAATGGCCTTAACTGTTGCTGTTTAGCGTCTGTGAGCATTTGTGCAACATCGATATCAAATTTTGTTCTAATTCTCGATAGGTCGCTTAACGTTGTTGCATTGCCTTTAAATGTTAAGTTTTGCAACTCATCAGGTAAATCATTTTGATAAAGTAAAAAAGTAGCAATATCTGCACCTGCACGTTTTATAACATAATTACTCAGATCAGTGAGAAAATTTAGTTTTACTCGTTTATCTGCAAAACGATTCAGATAGTCGTGGTTTGGCTGGGCGTCAAAAAGTTCTATTAATTGTATCGTAAATAAGATGCATTTGGCTCGATGTTGCAGCTTTATAGTTTCAGAAGATGCGGCATTAACTGATATTAATGGTGAACTTGGTCTAACATGACTCATTGAATTTGCTAACAATTCTGCTCCCGTTAAGTGTAGCGAACGTTCGTAATGTAGCCAACCCAAGCCCATGATACATGCCATTTGACCAGCAACGTTGCGCGCTTGACGAAAGCAGAGATTTGCTTCTTTAAATAAAGTATCTGCTGCAGTAAAATCATTAATATCTTCTTTATTTTTATATGCTTCATAATGTGATGTTGCTTTTGCAATTTTACTATCAGCTTCCGTTTCAAGTTGTGGAACAGCATAATATAGATAGGCTTTTTCGAAGGCATTTCTAGAGATTCGAGTAGCTAATAAGGTTAGATCGCCACCTATTTTGAAATCATCTGGATGAATATTCTCGGGATTTGGTTGTGCACGTAATTTTTCTGCAACTTCTTTACGTTTGCGCTCTGCTTCACCACAAACTTGTAGTAACAATTGTTCTGCAAATAGATCCACTGCATCATCATTATCACGTGTGATCAATGCTCTTGTGAGCATGCTTTCATTCAATGTGTATTGGCGATAGGGGGTTTGCTTTACATTATTGCTATCGTTTTCATCAGCTTGGTCAGCATGTAAAGTTCGGACTGGTATTTGTCGTTCTATATTCACAACATCAGTTAAAAATTGATAAGCACCTTCACTCATTGCTAAAACAATACTATTTTCCGAAATTTTACCCTGATCAAAATAGATATCATAAAGTTCGTGATTGGCAACAGTTACGGTACTATTAACAGGATTACAAGCATTTATCAGTGTTGTTACGGAATCTTTTTCAGGATCATAGGCACCTATTACGCAGCCACCAATGCTAATACCAATATAATTAAATTGGGCTGCTTCATTGTCATAATAAATGACCATGATGGTGACATTTGCTTGCGCACCAGCAAATTCGTGCTCGCGTGCACTTGTTTCTAGCTTCATCTCTTCGGTTATCTTTGCTATGGCTTTCTTTAATTCATTAGTATCATCTTTATAAGTAGGTATGTGTAATGAACAAAATTTACTGACAGCAAGCTGTGCCGTAAATTTACTCGCTTCGGCAATACGATCAGGTTTAATTTCAGTTGCTGTACCTCTATTACCTGTACTGATTGCCATTACTAAACTATCTATGCGTGCTTCTCTGCAGGTATAACTAGCGCAGACCGCATCCGCGTGTGTTCTTTGGATATCCTTTTTATCAGTTATTTGTTTATCAGATACTGGTAATGCACGCGTCGAGCCGGTAATCCGTGCCAAATGGTCAAAGGCAGATATAGGTTCCCGCAGAAAGCGTGTTGAATCGCCGCAGCGGATTGGTAAATTTATTGATGGATTAAAATTAAGTACACGGTGATAAGCATCTTGCACGGGTATTTTATGCATATATTCCCCCAATATGATAGTGAGTAACTAATGATCGTATTCTATCAACCGGGGCTAAGAAATCAATCTGATATCTAGTGATTTTATTAATATTACTGTTCTAATATTTTATGGAAATCGATTTCTACCGATAAACCTTGACCATTAGGTGGCGTGCGCAGATGGATTTGTGCATCATGTAGTGCTGCAATTTGATATACAATAGCCAAGCCTAAACCACTACCTTGACTTTTAGTACCAATAATACGGTAAAAACGTTCAAATACACGCGTGCGAAGTTCAGGTGGAATTCCTGGACCACTGTCAACTACACGTAATTGTATGCGATCTGCTAACTCTTGGACATGCACTTGTACACGCCCATGTTCTGGCGTGTAACGTATCGCGTTGTCAACCAGATTACGAATCAATATACCAAGAGAAGTGGCGTCGCCGCGAATAAATATATTTTCATCGGGAGCGATGAGTTCAATTTCAATGGATTTTTCAAGTGCGGCTGGTGCCAAGGTAGCAACCATTTCAGCAGCAGCTTTACATAAATTTACATCTTCTGGATTATTAATTCGATTAACTTCGGGTACCAAACGACTCAACGTTAATAATTGTTGCACAATATGCGTACTGCGATCGACGCCTTGAATGACTTTAACTAATGCCTGTTCATGCTCAAC
The DNA here is from genome assembly GCA_964430685.1 of uncultured Gammaproteobacteria bacterium. Classification (GTDB taxonomy): domain Bacteria; phylum Pseudomonadota; class Gammaproteobacteria; order CAYSGV01; family CAYSGV01; genus CAYSGV01. The sequence goes on along the minus strand of CAYSGV010000059.1, from coordinate 1,867 downwards.
TGGGTCACTTGTTTTAAGCGCAATTTGTGCTTGTGTTCTTAACACAGCCAATGGTGTGCGTAATTCGTGTGCTGCATCAGCCGCAAAACGTTTTTCACGTTCAAATGCTTGTTGCAAACGCAAAAATAATTTATTTAATTCATCAATCACCGGCATAATTTCTAAGGGGACTTCTTCTAAATTTACGGGCTCTAAATAATTTTCTGCACGATGCGATACTTCATAAGCAATACGTTTTAAACTACTTAAACCTTTACCAACAATAACCCAAATAATCAAACCCAATAATGGATAAATGAGTAACATAATGAAACTCTCATCTTGGGCAATGCGATGTTCTAATTCTGATCGGGTTTCGTAGCGTTCAGCTAAAACGATATTTAATCCTGTTCGCGGGCTGTAGATGGTAAAAACGCGCCAAGGCTGGTTATTAATATATTTTTCACTAAAACCCGTGATACCATCGGAAAGTGGTTCAGTAGGTGCGCCAGTAGAACGCAAAAGTAATTTTCCTTTATCATCCCAAACTTGAAAATGAAATTTATCTGCATAGCGTAGCTCAATATCTTGTCCTCTAGCACTTCGATAGATTTCTTCAGCGCGTTGTGGGATACCGTTTAATGCTTTTTGTATTTCAGTTAGACGATGTGAATGTAATTCTTCTTCAATGATTGCTTCAAATGAAAGTGCGACTTGCGATAATTGTGCATCAAGATGGCTTTGGATATCTTTTTGGTCTAAAAAATAGTTACCAACAGCGGTTAATAAAGTGGCTACCGTTGTACTCAGGAGTAGGTTAATGAGCAAAAATTTTCTTATAGATAACATATTTAAATTACACTTGCTTTTAAAATTAGTTATTTGATGAACATGCTTTTAGTGTGTTAGAACCTATTCTTTTGGTTGCATTTGTGTACCAATCATGTAGCCCACACCGCGAATGGTTACAATAAAATTAGCCCCCAATTTTTTACGTAGATTGTGGATATGAACTTCAAGCGCATTACTATCTACTTCTTCACCAAAACCATAAAGCATTTGTGACAAAGTTTCCCGTGAGAGCACGCGACCTTGGTTTTCAAGCAATTTTTCTAATATGGCAAATTCGCGACGCGGAATATTAAGATGTTCGCCTTTGTATGTTACGGTATGCGATGCTGGATAAAGAATTAATTCACCAAAGATAAGATTTGGTTCGGCGCGACCACTGGCTCGTCGGCCGAGTGCACGGATTCGAGCGCACAATACATCTAAGTCGAAAGGTTTAATCATATAGTCATCAGCGCCACTATCGAGGCCGATAACCGTATCATCTGTTGTATCTCGGGCAGTTAAAATGAGTACGGGCGTTTTTAATCCATCTGTGCGTGCACGTCTCAGTATCTGTAGGCCGGGTTGCTTGGGTAACCCTAAGTCCAATACAATAAGGTCAAATGTTTCGGTTTTTATAACACTTTCAGCGGTATTACCATCTTTTACCCAATCAACGTGATGACCATCCAACGATAAGCCTTTTTGGACAGCTTCGCCTAATTGTTCATCATCTTCAACTAATAAAATGCGCATAATACCTCGCTGTATCAATATATATTTGCAACCACCGTTCGCTCGCTTGTCGCAACGAAAAAAATTATAACAAATTTTTATTACTTATAGCTCATTTTTCGTGATTTTATCAATATTTTATTGAATGTTTCCGATCTAAATCTTTCTCCTGCTCTCACTCCTTGTTTAACAACTGCATTGGGGCAAACAAACGTTGCATAGAGACATTGTTAATGAACGACAAGTTATAGGGATGTGGTGCGATGATTTTATTGAACTGCTTACTACTGGGAAAGCCCTCAATGAAGTGGGCGATATTCCC
>CAYSGV010000058.1:0-11652 GCA_964430685.1 uncultured Gammaproteobacteria bacterium | reverse complement strand
GGCAAAAGCAAAAATAGCGGCAAGTTTCCGATTTGCTGATATTAAAATACGCATACCAGATGTTCGCGAGCCACGTACCGGTTTATCGATGGGTGAGCATTGTGAAAAGATGGTTAAAGAATGGCAAGTTAGTCAAGTAGAACAAGATCAACTTGCTTTAATAAGCCATCAACGCGCAAGCCAAGCTTACCAAGAAGGATTTTATGACGATTTAGTTTTTGAATATTGTGTTATCAAAAAAGATACGATTCTACGTTCAGATACATCACTTGAAAAATTAACGAAACTCAAACCAGCGTTTGATTTTACTGGTACAGGCACCTTAACTGCTGGTAACAGTACGCCTTTAACTGATGGTGCATCTGCCGTTTTACTCGCGAGCACGGTAGAAATGCAACGGCAAAACTGGCAACCACTAGCGCGTTTTGTTGATGCAGAAGTTGCTGCCATTGATTTTGTGCATGGCGATGGTTTACTGATGGCGCCTACCATTGCTGTTGCCAAATTAATCAAGCGTAATGGTTTATCTTTACAAGATTTTGATTTCTACGAAATACATGAAGCTTTTGCAGGTCAAGTTTTGTGTACTTTAAAAGCTTGGGAATCTGCAGAATATTGCCAACGTGTGCTCAAACTTGAGAAGCCATTAGGTGTAATTGATCGCAATAAACTGAATATCAAAGGTGGCAGTGTCGCATTAGGCCATCCATTTGCTGCAACAGGTGCGCGCATCGTCGCTGGATTAGCAAAAATGCTAAAACAAAATGGCAAAGGCCGCGGTCTAATTTCAATTTGTACAGCTGGTGGCATGGGTGTGGCGGCAATATTGGAAGCAGTTTAGGGTATTATCCTGCCTATAAAGCATTTTCTGTAATGTACTTCTTAATCTTTTCTTAAGCTTATTCATTTAATATATAACTATTAATGAAATATTCCAGAGGCATCGATGACGGTCAGTATTAACCCAACCAGCATGGATGACAGATGCAAAAGGATTTTAAGAGCGTACCTAGACACACACAAACATGAACTCGTCTTTAAAAAAGGACAGAGCTACAAGTTATACAAAAAAGATCTAGACCCAAACGCAAACGACGAATATATCGAATTTACCTTAACACATGATGTTTTTTGGCGTGCGCGAACCAATCTAAAAGGAATAGTCGGCGATCGTTACGAGGTCATTGATCAAAGCAATGGACAAAATATCGCAGTCAAAATAGGCGAAGGTGGACAAGGCGCCGTTTATCGTATTGCTTGCACACTTACTCCTGATGATGCAGAAGGGTTTAGTGTTGAGCGGGTGAAAGGTCGTGTCGTTAAATTTGAGACCGTTACGAATGATCCTGATCGAGATGTTCAAGATGAAGTAGCTCAAAAATTTGAGCTTACCAAACGTGTACGGCATTTGCATTATAAAAAGCCGACCGTTTTTCAAAAAGCTGGTGGTGATTATTTAGTTTTATCGGTGATGCGCTACATTAACGCGCCAAATTTACAAAAACTTAACCTAAGGGCTAAGTATGCTGCCGGTCTTATTAGTACCGACCAATTATTAGCATTAACTATTGCTATAGAGACGGCGGTTTTTGAACAAGTTCACAATTTAGGACTCATTCACTGTGATTTAAAACCAGAGAATATTCTGGTTGATTTAACTGATCCAGATAATCCACAGGTTTATATTATCGATTATGATCTCTGTAAAGATCAAAGCGACGATGATAAAGGTCAAATTTGTGGTACCGATGGATTTATGGCTCCTGAAGTCCGTGAAGGTATGGGCTCGGATATCGATACTGACAAATTTTCTTTAGGCCGAATTTTGGTTGATTTATGGCATGGCGATGATCCTGGTGAAGATGAAAAGTCAACAGCAGCTGACGTGCGTGCATATAAATTTACGGGATTGTTTCAAGGTATTAATGATCTAAGCATAGAGCATCAAGGATTGCTACGTAATGTGATTACAGGGTTAGCACATCCATATAAGAATAACCGTCCAGCAATTATCGAATCTACTTTAAATACAAGAAATATTCTTGCAGAGCGAAGACTTGCCAACATTGCAAAAGCTAAGCCTGCGGATGTGCCGAGCGCAAGTGGTTTAGCGGTACCAGCACAAGCATTATCATTATCTGCAGATCCTTTAGATAATATTGAACCCATTCATATAGCATTACCGGTGGAAAGGCATCCCCTATTAATTGACTCTCCAAACATCAATATCACGGAACTAACTGCTGCTGATGAAGAGCTGCCAAATTTAACAACTACTCTTGAAACTAATGGATATTGCAAACTCGACCAAACACCTGAACAAAAAAGAGAACAGCTGTTGGTTACATTCCATGCGGCAATCAGAAAATTCAAACAAATACATCAACAAACTTATGAATGTGAACGAGCGGCTGGACAAGGGCCGACTTTGAATTTAGTTGACCAGTTACAAAACATCGAAAGTGTACTCACTACAAATATTGAAACATTACTCACGCAAAATAAATCGTATGCTGAATCGTTTTATCCTATTGTTGTTGAACATTTAACAGATATCATCAAACAATTAGCTAATCCTGAGAAATCGTTTACCATGAAAGATTTGACTATCGCTTTAAATCGAATGGACCAACAATTACTTCAAGTTAAACCATTACCCGCTTCTTTAAAGACAACATTATTCGGCGTTATTGGGGCAATAGCTGGATTTATATTGGGCGCAGTAATCGGGGCATTCATTACTTCACCGGCATTTGGTTTTGGCGCTATTCCTGCAGGTATCACGGGTGCTGCTATTGGATCAAGTGGGGCAGGTTATGGCTTTTTTGATGGTTGCAAACGTCAACGCTGTTACCAAGAAAAGCTAACCGAGATTCAAGAAGTACGCGAACACATGTCGAAAATAGTGGTTTCACCTTTACTCATTGAAGCAACAACAACTAATGCTGTACAAGGCATGTATGATCTTTGATTGCTGAATCATCAGGGAAGTATACGAGAACTTACTCCAGTTTCATTACTTAAAACGTCGCCATTGAACTTATGAGCTTCCCATTACATTTTTTTACGCATATTGCTCATGCTGTTAAAGCTTGCGTAAGACAACTCGATAGGCTTGTAATTCATTGTTTTGCATGTTGTGGCTACAGCCCCAAAGATAGAGCTGAAATTTACGATAGTGTGTTAGTCCCCATCTTTTAATAATTTCTTCTTTGTGTTGATCTAAATTCTCTGCCCAATGTTTCAAGGTTAGATAATAATTATGGGTATCATTATGCACGACGATCAATTCAAAACCACTAAATTTAACTTCTTCAAGAAAACGATAAATGTCGAGTAACTCATGATTACCCGGGAATATATGGCGTTCAATAAAATAACTAGGGCTAAAGCCAGCTACTTTAGCCGAGGAATCAAAATAAGCATATCCGCCTTTGCGTAATAAAGCAGCACATCTTTGTAGTACAAGTTTATAGTTTGGCAAATGTTCGAGCGTACCTAAGCTAGTTATGGCATCATAAAGCTTGCCGTTGGGTGGCTGATAATCTAAAAAATCTATTTTAAATATTTGGCATGAGGATAGTTTCTTGTCGTTAATTAATTTAGTGATAAATTGCTCTGATTTATTGGCAATGGTAACCGCATCAACATTTACCCCACGGCTGCCTAAATATTCAACAATATTTCCCCAACCAGCACCAATATCTAAAACATTTGCACCAGGAACCAAATGACAGCTATCGAATGCATATTGTAATTTGCGATTAGATGCTTGTGCATGCGGTTCATTATCATCGAGAAAAATCCCGTGTGAATAAGTGCGTGTTTCATCTAAGAACATCAAGAAAAAATCGTTATCAAATTCGTAGTGCTGCGCGATACTTTCTTGGTTAATGGTCACTTGTTTGGTGAAGAATGCAATAAAATGTAGCCAAGTGATGACTATCGGTCTATTTTTTGCAAATAAATTTTTTATTTCGAGAAATTTAAGCATATCGACGGTTCCCTTTAAGTCGATATCGCCATAGATATAGTTTTCAGCGATACTTAGCTCATCACCAGACTTGATTGCACTTAAGGCTTTTGGGGTTTTCACATCAATTTGAAATACGGGGACACCGTATTGCTCGCCGAATTTAATTTCTTTGCTGTCGGGTAGTTTTAATGAAAACGGCGTTTTGATGGTGTCGCTCAATGATTGGATGAGTTTCAAAAACATGGCTAATCCTTATCGAATCCTATTGGTGTATATTCCTGCGGTGTTACCTTTGAGTATGGTTTAACAGGTAATTTATATTATTTTAGACAAAAATTTAGTTTAAGCAAAAAGGCTAGCATATTCTTTTGATTAGACTTTCTTCATTTGGAATCTGTTAATTTCGTATAGATTATATTTCTTGTAAAGATGTATATTTTACCTCGCGAGCGAGATTTTCTCTGGATTCCTGGGACTGCGGCTGTATATCTCAGCGATTCTGTTACCAATATCTTACCGCCTTCACCCGGGAATGCCGTATAGGGGGAGTTTTTTGTTGTGGTATCACGTGTAGCTGAAAGGCATCTACAAACAGGAATGAAGTATGATGGAGAAGTGCTGATATAATTGTGTAATGATTAGGGATTGTTCAGTAGCTTAGGTAAGAATATATTACTAAAGTCAATAATGGCGGAGAGAGAGGGATTCGAACCCTCGATGCACGTATTAGGTGCATACACGATTTCCAGTCGTGCTCCTTCGACCGCTCGGACATCTCTCCACTGCGGGGGATAATAACTAAAAATGGCCTATTTATAAACAACATTTTGGCGGGGACCCCTCATCCGCCTTCGGCATCCCGTATCAAGTACGGGACAGGCTCTTCTCCCGCCAAAGAGCATGAGAAGGAGTTCTAATCTGTATAGGATACTTATCTCCTGCAAAAGATAGGAAGAAGAAGTTCTTATCTGTATAGGATATCCTTCCCCCGCTTGCGGGAGAAGGTGCTGAAGGCGGATGAGGGGTCTTTCATTGTGATACAACATTCAATTGAATCCTCTGGATTTTGTAGTGAAAACAAGCATAACTGTTAATTAATTCCTAAATATCAATATGTTACATGCAGCCCTCAAGCTACTGTTTTAAATACTTGTTTGACAGGGGCTTTGGTGTGAACGATGCTAACAAGGTACCAAGGCCTACATCTACTTACCTAAAAATGGATTTTTAAGGTATGGAAAATCGCCAAGAGGCACCGCTTAATACTATTCCACCCGAACTACTACGTTACATTCTGTATTTAGTTCTGCTAAAAAATTTAAATCACGTATCAATATTGAAGAACGTATCAAAGGGGTTTTTTAGATCTATTTCAGCTTTAATTGAAGCACCACGTACACAAATCGATTTTATGAGAGATGCATATTACTTTGTAGCACATACAGCAAATGAGCTTAGAGAGCAACAGCATAGAGAAGCAAAAAAAACATCGCCACGTGTGAGGCATACCTTTCCGCCGATTGAACCCGTTGTATTTATGGATGGTAATAAATTAGATTATATTGATGTGAAGAGTAAGGATTCTGAGTACAGCAAAAGCGAAGATATCGAAAAACAATTATTGGCGAATATCTTGCGAGGCAAGCCAATAACAGATAAAGCAGAAATATATTTAACCAATGAATTATTCAAAATCATCACTGCTAAATTGGGTGCCAAACTTTTTAATAGCCTTGGCTTAAGAAATTTTACAGTATACGAAGAGATGGGCAGAGAAATTCCTTTAAATTTTATCATGTGGTATGAAAAAATGGCTAGCGCACAAAAATATTTTAAAGCAGCACATCAATGTTACGTGGGTGTTCATCAAGTTCTGCGAAGTAGAAGAAATAGAAAAAAAGCTGACGAAGTGGCTACCCCAGTGACCGAGCTATTTCGGCAACGCCATGCATATTATCGTGAAAAACTGCTTGCACACGCATGTTTTGAAATTGAAAATGATACTCCATATTCAGGATTGAGCTGTAAATTAATAGAAGATTTTAATTTATTTTATCACTGTGAAAATCCTGCAATGGTGGAAAGAATTTCGCCGCGTTTACGTCGCAGTGCCCCCACAACGTTTTTTGCACCAGTACCAGTTATAACAGATGAAAAAAGATTAGTGTTAAGTACTGATGGGGCAGAACGTAGCGTTACTCGTATTGAACCGAATACGCCGGGTTAATGAGTGGGTGATGCGTGTTGTTGGTGGCCCAAAATAACGTATACTACGAGTGAAATACTAGCTAAAAAATGTGTGTCTTCATGAACGCGATGTTGGCGGTTCAGTCGTTGGAGATATTGAAGCAGTCATTTCTGTGTTTGCAATATTGAAATCTGTCGCGACATTGTTAAGCTTTTCTCGAAAACTGTGCATATTTTTCATATTTTCTTGCATTGTGGCTGAGGTTTTTTCTTGTGAATAATGCTGAAGCTGTGTGACTTGTTGGTATTGGTGTTCAAACGCTTCTCGATTGATTGCAAATTCTTGTTTGGCATCTGCCAATGCTTTTTGCCAGTGCGGTAAAGACAATTTAGCCGTATCTGAAGTAGACAGCTGCGCGATTTTATCCATTCTATATTGTAATTGTTTTAGCCGACTAATCGTTGATTTTAATGTGGCTTGAAGTTTATTTAGCTCATCATGACCACGTTCAAGCTGGCTACGAGAGTCAGATTGAACCGTATCAGTTCTTTCTTTACTAGACTGTGTCATTGCTGGTTCGTTGGCTGCAACTGTTTCTGGGATTGCCGGTGTACTGGATGGCGTACGTGGCTCATGATGGGGTATAGGTGTTTTACTAGCGCTTTTAATTCTTGCTGGAGCTGGCATAATTGTATATTCACCACTAGGCGCTGCACGTGACTCTTCTTTGCTTTGCTTATCATATTGACTAGCGGGAATATCGCTAGCTGGATAATAGAGTAATACTTCTTGACCTTTTTCTAATAAATCTTTAAATGATCTATTTTCAGCTAGAATAAATTGAGCCAGTTTTAAATCTTTACCTTTTAATTCACCATTAGCTATTGCTTGAGATAACTCATTGGTGAGGTCGGACCCTACCGTCTTAGTAACATTTTCTATTTCAGCAAAAACCTTCTGCATCGATTCTGCGAGTATACGGTCTCGAAATGGATTCCATTGCGAAGTATTCTTTGCTCTTTCATTATGTTCCCGTAAATGCTTTTTTGCTGCATCAAATTGTGTTTTTGCTTGTTGCATTTTTTCAACTAAAGCAGCACGTTCATTCGCATCCATTTTACACCTCATACTAATCAACCAATGGGCATTGGGTTCTTTCTTGTTAAGTATAGGTGTTAAAAATGATAGGATGGCCCCGAAAAAATTATTTTTCGGGGCAGGGGAACTAATTATGCAATCGCTTGTCTAAACTTTTTGATGCGCGCTTTAATGGATTCAGCAAATTGATTTCCTTGCGAATAAGGTTTTAACGATTCAACCACGGCAGGAATAAAATCACGGTTTAACCAGTCATTTAAATAAACGGTGGTTTGTTTTAATTCGTGCTTCGTTTCATTGGGGAAAATTTCTGCAGGTACACTATCGGCCTTTTCGATGGTATAGGCATTGCGAACACGCATTGTTTTGATATCAATGATATAGAGCTTTGCGCCAGCTGCCATCATGGTGGTATTGATACCTAGCAAATTCCTTTGATAATAACCAAAACCATAAATAAATGTATAATCAGCATAAGCACCAATTTTGGTTAAGTTTACGGTTACTGGATTTCGCGTAATAAGAACAACCGTGTCGATTTGCCGATTTTGAATCAACTCGCGCAATGCCGTTTGGTCGCGTGGTTCCAATTCATAATCACTCACTAAAGGTTTCGCTTTCAAAAATTGATATAATGGATTGTTAGCGGCTAGATAAATAATTTCAGCGTTACGTTTGTTTTGCACTAGCTCTAGTAGAATGGCTTTACTGATTGATTCATTAAGATTGAGCTCTGGCAGTTCAAGGTTACGTGAATCTGAAGCAAGCATTGATTCAGATTTAATCTCAGCAGTATTACCTAACGCTGCAACTATAGCGATTTTATTATTTGAGGTAAGTGATTCAGGTTTCGGTACTTTGGCACAGGCACTTATGATGATGCAGCATAAAGTGATTACCGTATATAAATAATTTTTCATTGCGAACTCTCCATGTTTATTAAACGGTGGATAAGCGCTGCGCACTTTGTCCACCCTACATTGTATCAATAAGTAGTTTAATGTGCTTCGTCCCAATTTAAACCAACGCCAATATCAACAACCAATGGTACTTTTAATTTGGCAGCACCAGCCATGTTCTTTTGTATGGCTTCTTTGACACGAGTGATTTCATTTTCGGCAACTTCAAAAACCAATTCATCATGAACTTGCATGATCATTCGTGCATCAATTTTGTGCTGTTGCAACCATTGGTCCATGAGAATCATGGCGCGTTTGATAATATCTGCAGCAGTGCCTTGCATGGGGGCATTGGTCGCAGCGCGTTCGGCTTGGCGGCGTATCATTGGGTTTTTACTGCGTAGATCAGGTAAATACAGTCGGCGACCAAAAAATGTTTCGACATAGCCATTGTCATAAGCCTGCACGCGCACCTGTTCCATAAATTTTTTCACGCCGGGATATCGATGAAAGTAAGTTGTAATATATTGCTGTGCTTGATCACGTTCTATATCGAGTTGGCGTGCTAAACCAAAAGCGGACATCCCATACATTAAACCGAAGTTAATGGCTTTAGCATGTCTGCGTTGCAGTGATGTTACTTTGTCTAATGGAATACCTAAAATTTCTGCAGCCGTAGCGGTATGAATATCCAAGCCGTGTTCAAAGGCTGCAATGAGCTGCGGATCACCTGAGGCATGTGCCACAATACGCAATTCAATTTGTGAATAATCTGCTGCAATGATGCGATAACCTTTGGGTGCACAAAAGGCTTGTCGGATGCGTCGACCTTCTTCCGTACGTATCGGTATATTTTGTAAATTTGGATCAGCTGAGGATAAACGTCCCGTTGCGGTAATGGCTTGATGATATGAGGTATGCACGCGCCCGGTTTGCGCATTGATTTGTTCGGGTAAGCGATCGGTATAAGTGGTTTTTAATTTCATCAAACTGCGATATTCAAGAATAATTTTCGGCAATGGATATTGATGGGCTAATTCTTGCAATACACTTTCACCCGTAGAAGGTTGCCCGGTAGGTGTTTTTTCTAAAATGGGCAATTTCATTTTTTGATATAAAATTTCTTGTAACTGTTTGGATGAGCTTAAATTAAAAACACTATCGGCTATTTTATAGGCTTGTTCTTGTAACACAGCGCAGCGTGCCGTAATTTCTTTACTTTGTTGCTCGAGCAAATCTTTATTAACGAGTACACCATTACATTCCATGCGTGAGAGCACCGAAATTAAAGGAATTTCTATTTCCTCATATACTTTTTTCATGGAAGGAATTTGACTGAGTTGCGCCCATAACTTTTGATGTAATTGCAAGGTAATATCTGCATCTTCAGCAGCATAAGGCGTTGCTTTATTCAATGGCACTTGATCAAAAGTGATTTGTTTGGCACCCGAGCCAGCTACATCTTCATAATGAATGGTGTGATAATGCAAATAATTTAATGCTAAGCTATCCATGTCGTGGCGTGAAGCAACACTATTTAACACATAAGATTCCAACATGCTGTCATGTGCAATACCGCGCAATTCAATTTGATGATTGGCTAATACATTCATATCATATTTGGCATTGTGAAAAACTTTTGCTTTTTGTGCGTCTTCTAAAAGTGGTTTAAGCTTGGCGAAAACTGTATTTTCTGATAATTGTTCCGGTGCATCAGGGTAGTGATGACCAAAGGGTAAATAGGCAGCCTCATTTGCTTGCGTTGAAAACGAAACGCCAACGATGCGTGCATCAATATAATTTAAACTGGTGGTCTCAGTATCAAAACTAAACAGATCGGTTTCCCTTAATTTTTTTAGCCAATGATCAAATTTCTCTTCGCTATCTATTTGGTCATAATGCTGGCCACGTTTGTCAATTGCGGCACTTTTTCTTTGCTCGTCATTGGTTAGTTCTTTGAGCCAAGTTTTAAATTCCAATTCAGTAAATAGCTCAATCAGTTTATTATGTTCAACTTCTTTACGCGTTAATTCATTAATATTTATACCGAGCGGCATATCTTTTTTAATGGTAGTTAATTCTTGATTCAGTTCTAATCGGTCTAAACTGGCACGCAAATTATCGCCAACTTTACCCTTAATTTCTTGCGCATGATTAATAATTTCTTTGAGACTTCCATATTCATTCAGCCACTTCACTGCTGTTTTGGGGCCAACGCCAACCACACCAGGAATATTATCAACCGTGTCACCAATTAAACTTAAATAATCGACAATACGTTCTGGCGGTAAACCAAATTTATTGATAACACCTTCTCTATCAAAATACGTATCAGTCATGGTATTAACTAAAGTGATGTGGTCATTGACCAATTGTGCAAAATCTTTATCACCAGTGGAGATGATACACTCCATATGCTGTTGTTGTGCATTAGCTGCCAGCGTGCCAATAATATCGTCTGCTTCAATACCTGGCATATAGATGAAAGGTAGTCCTAATGCCTGCACAATTTCATGCAGTGGTTTAATTTGCTGTTGCAAATCGTCGGGCATCACCGCGCGATTGGCTTTATATTCCGGGAAGATTTTGTCGCGAAAGGTTTTACCCGGTGCGTCAAAAACAACGGCAAAATAATCATGTTCATGTTCACGAATAAGTTTGCGCAACATGTTTACCACTCCATAGACAGCACCCGTAGGCTGATCTTTGGAATTGGTCAGTGGTGGTAGGGCATGATAGGCCCGATGGAGATAAGAAGAGCCATCTACCAGTAATAAACACGGTTTTTCAGAGTTTTTTATGGGTTTGACGCTGGCTTTGGCCATATTTTTAGTATCCTTTTTTGCTGTCTGGATTGAAGTTGGGGTATTATATCGCTTTGTTCATGTACCCTAAAGCCTGATGCTGCAGGCTAGGATGCCAACGATCTTCAATAGGTATTAAATAAAGGAGAATCATTATGCAACATAAGGCACCTTTGATTACCATTGGGTCTATGCAGAAGACATTAGATAAAGCTGAGGCAGAGCTTATTGCTGAACTACGGCTTGCGGAAGTCCAAGCACAAATAGAACAAACACCAAAACCTGAGCAAGAAAAGAAAGATTCCCCTGCTGCTGCAACTGTTACTGCCAAAGTCGCTGCAAAACCAAAAGTCGAGAAGAAGACAGCAGTGAACCTAGCAACTCAGCCTAAAGTCGTTACTGTAGGTACGATACCAGTAGGAATAACCAGTTTGGAAGGAGATCGCCCTTATCAAGAAGATCGAGCAGCCGTAACAATGCCAGTGTTCAGCAAACCAGAACGATGGAATGCTGCCAATTGCGGCCAATTGTTAGCAAATGCTGTTTTTGAGATAGATTACAATACCCGTCAGCATGGATGGAATGGAACTACGTTTAATGCAAGTTGGTTTGTGCCGGAATTAAACACATTATTTAATGCCAATGTTGGTGATTCAAGAATTGTATTCGCGGAAAAAGTGACAAGAA
>CAYSGV010000057.1:0-11750 GCA_964430685.1 uncultured Gammaproteobacteria bacterium | reverse complement strand
AATGCAATGTAATTATCTGGATGTTTGCTCATATCGCAATTGAAAAAAATATATTTTCGCGTTTGTGTCATAATAAATGACAGAAAAAGACTCTTTAATGGTGTCGTTAATCCTTGTTGTAATACTGCGATAAAATCTGTAGATAATGTGCCGAGAGGTACTCTACTACCTTCTGACAGCAAAAATTTGAGTTGTGCCATGTCAGCGGTTTGAGAACATTTAATGATTTCTTGTTGTAAGTTAAATTGTTGTGCTGCTGTAAATATTGCTGGTAATTCTTTGCGCAATTGTTCGTCAATTTCTTGCCGAACAACTGGACTGGGAATATGAAATGTAATTCCGTGTTTGCCATTTTCATAACCACCAATAACACAATTTTCTTGAGTAAATTGGTTAACTTGCGCTGTTTGTTTGGGCACATAAAAGAACGTATCAATGATTGATACCTCATTATTATGGACCATAAAAAGCACGCGACCCTTGGCATTATGTAGCGGTTTTTGTTGCGTATCATTTAAAACAGCAGCTTGGCAAAATTCTTGCAATACTAAGTATTCATTCTTGCCTCGAATTTTTGTCCAATAATCGACAAGTTCTTTTACTTTTTCTTTGTTGCTACAATAGAGCGATAATAATTCGCCTAATTGAATGCTATCTTTGTTTTGCAGTGCTTGTACAAAAGCCACGCAATGTTCTTTCTTAAATACAAAAACGCCATTCGCTAAGGTTTCATCAGTTGGTTTAATAATGAGTTTCTCATCTTTAACTTGATCCATAAACTCTTGTAGCATTTGCGGAGTCGTGGAAGAGATGTGTAATATGCGCGTGTTAGGTACTAAATTGGAGTTTGCAAGCTGAGCCAATAAGTATAAAATACTTTTTCGTTGTGCAGCTGCTTCAACTGTTGCAAATGACGGTAATACCGTCACGGTTTTGCTTTTTTGCTTTAGTTGCTCTTGCACATTCATTGCTTTTTGGCTGCACTGGCCAATGCTATCTCCTTCTATTGGTATGACCTGTACGAGATGTGTATCTTGTACCGAATCAGGTTTGTAATAAACGAACGAACCAGGATATTGCCGCTCGACACCTTCTAATTCATCATACCAACTGTCTTGCTCATAACCGCCTTGTAGCATTCTGCGGGCACGGAAACTATCAATAGGACCACTCATATAATGAACAACTTTAAAGCGTTCAATTAAAGCTTGCATGACTCGAGCGGCAATGATTGACTGGTCGTTTTGTCTATAATATTCGTTAATACCCCCAAAATTTGAAGTATCATATGAGCCGAATTCTAGTACTTTAACTATTCGTTTGTTTGTATAAATGAAATCAACTACACCTAAAAAAATAGTCGGTTTTGCAATTGTTTCAGCTGCTTTATCCATATAAATATACCTCTAGTGTTATGGAGGATGACGTTAGTAAATTATAAAGATTAATTATTAAGTTAACATTAAGTATAAACTTATGTCTAGTCTGCTGAAACCGCCTATACTTATAGAGACAGAGTAATTGATGAGGTGTACTGATGGGCAGGAAACTGAAAAAAAACATCAAAAAAATAAAAGAACCAGTAAGACAAGAAGAGATTGGCAAGCCAATGCCCGGACGCAAGAGTCGTGCTACAGGAGCTTATTGGGTAAGTTAAACTAGCTTTTGCAGCCGCGCATAATAAAAGCCATCCATATTGGCATTGCCAGTAATGATTTGACGGCCAAATTGGCGAGGCAAGCCAATCTCTTCATGAATAACCGCTTCTTGTGCATCTTTTTGTTCGCTTAAGAATTCCTTAATAATTAATTCATTTTCGTCCGGTAATATTGAACAGGTGACATAAAGCAGTATCCCACCAACATTAAGCAAAGGCCATAAACTTTTTAATAATTGTTTTTGTTGTACAGCAAATTGTGCAATATCTTTAGCTGTACGAGTCAATTTAATATCAGGATGACGTCGAATAACGCCGGTGGCAGAGCAAGGGCTATCCAGCAAAATTCTATCGAAATAATGGTTGGGCCAACGTGTGTGTGCCTGATTGGCATCAAGACAAATGACGTTCGCAGTTAAATTAAGTCGTTGCAAGTTTTCGGTAATCTTTTGACAACGTTGCGAGTCATGATCAATCGCCACTACTTCTTTGAGCAGGTTTTCAGTTTCTAAAATATGCGTTGTTTTGCCACCTGGTGCAGCACAAGCATCTAAAACACGTAAGTCTGGTGCAAGCTTTAATAATGATGCTGCATATTGGGCACTGAAATCTTGCACCGAACATTCACCTGTATTGAAACCAGGAATATCTGTTACCTGTATAGGATTTGTAAAACAAACACCACTGGCCACTTTATCTGCAGGGGTTGCGTTAATATTGAGTGTGGCACATTTTTCTAAATAAGTAGCGCGGTTAATTTTACTTAAGTTAATTCGTAGATGCAGCGGTGGACGTTGGTTATTCGCTATTAATATTTCTTGCCATTGTTGCGGGTAAGAGCCTTTAATTTTTTCAATGAACCATTTCCAGTGTGCGAACTTAGCAGTGATATCTTGTTGCACTTCCGTATTCAATTTCTCGCGCTGGCGAATAAAATTGCGCAGTGAAGCATTGAGTAGCGCAACAGCCCATTTTTGTTGTAACATTTTAGCTGCATTACAAATTTCATTGACTACAGCATAAGGAGCAGTGTGGCTATATTGGAGCTCGTATAAACCAATGCAAAGGAGCAATTCAACTAATTTATTTTTAGCTTTTAGCGGTTGCCGTAGTAATTTCTGCACATAAAAAATAAGTTCCGGATAATAACGACAAACACCATAACAAAGCTCTTGCACATAAGCATTATGGTTATGACTGGCAAGTTGTTGGTTTAAGTTTTGGCCTTTCTCGATGATGTGAAATAATATTTGTGCAGTAATTGCGCGACTGTTATGTTCTTTACTCATGAGCGAAATGTTTGTCCAACGGCAAATAAATTGGCATAAGCATTTAAAATATCACGCACCATCTGCGCACGCTTATTCGGCAACTGAATCATTTTAAGATTTAATGCATTTTGTCCACAGGCAACCATTATTCCATCAATATTGGCTTCCAAGATGGTACCAGGTATTTTGTTGTGTATGCATGTTTGTGCTTGCGCTTGCCAAATGCGAATGCAGTTTTCATTTAAATAACTCTGCGCCAGTGGCCAAGGATTATAAGCGCATACTTGGCGCGCTAACATTTCGGCAGGTTTTTGCCAATCAAGTGTGGCATCGTGTTTGGCTAATTTTTTAGCGTACGTTGCATACGTTTCGTTTTGCCTGATTTTGGTATATTGCTGGGATTGAATATGATTAAGCGCAACAATCAGGCTTTGTGCACCTAAAAGTGAAAGTTGTTGCGTTAATGCGGCTGCAGAAATGTTATCTGCTATGGGCATCAGTGTTTGTGCAAGGATGGGGCCAGTGTCTAAGCCAGCATCCATTTGCATTATGGTGATTCCCGTTATGGCATCGCCATTAAGCAATGCATGTTGTATGGGCGCAGCTCCTCGCCAACGCGGTAATAAAGAAGCATGCACGTTAATGCAGCCATATTTTGGTATGGATAATATTTCTGCAGGGAGCAATAGACCATAAGCAACAACAATTAAAAAATCGATTTGCAAATTTTGTAAAAAATCTTTTTCTGCAGGTGTTTTTAATGTTTGCGGTTGATGAATGGCTAATTGATTTTCCAGGGCGAATTGTTTAACCGGTGTATGTTGTATTTTTTGCCCACGTCCAGTTGGTTTATCGGGTTGTGTATAAACCATGACGATATTGTAATGATTGGCGTGCAACCACCGTAAACTGGTGACTGCAAATTCAGGAGTTCCCGCAAAAGCAATACGCACTTTTGATTTCATTTTTTATGTTTTCTTAATTTTTTCTCAATGAGTTGTCGTTTAACAGGTGATAAGCGTTGGATGTATACTTTACCGTTTAAATGATCACATTCATGTTGAAATACATGCGCCAGACGGTCTTTCACAACCATTTCCTGCGGTTTCCCGTGGCGATCTAGAAAACGGACGGTCACTTCAGACGCTCTAGGTACAGTCTCATAAACATGGGGAATAGAAAGACAACCTTCAGGTGTTTTCCATTCGCCTTTACTTGCAATAATCTCCGGATTCACAATCACTAAAACGCTGCCTGCTGAACGCTCAGCATCAATAACTGCTAATTGATAGGGTAAACCAATTTGATTCGCTGCCAATCCGACACCATCTTCATGACGCATTGTTTCAATCATATCGTCAACAAGTTGTTGGAACTCGGCATCAAATTTTTCTATGGGTTTTGTTGGGGTTAATAAAACCGGGTGGGGATAGTACACAAGGGATCTTAGAGCCATTTTTCTCTCTTATCTTGTCATTTAATTATTAAATTATAATGATTGCATTAAGCTACAGCAAGTTAATCCGCTACTTTTGTTCTTGCTAAACACCGCTTAAAGGAGATTTTTCGTAGGATCTTACAATGCTAAGATGCCTGTCTGCATCAAAGGGAATCGGTGAGTAACAGGGAATGCTTAATCATGGTTGCATACAATCAAACGCTTGAGTTGAATCAACATGAATTGTATGGTTGGTTAAAACTTCTGTTTGCATGTAAATTAAATATTCGCTTATTTGCCCAGATTCTGTCGCAAGTTACTTCTATAAATGAAGTGTTTACTTTATCTACAGCAGACTTAATACAAATGGGTTGCCCAGAAACCTTGTTGCCCGCACTTTTTTCAACAAATTGCCCCATGGCTGATGCAGCGATGCAGTGGCAAAATGGGTTGGATCGTTCCATTCTCACATGGGGCAGTAAAGCTTATCCTTCTCTGCTCAGTGAAATTCCCTATTCACCACCTATTCTGTTTGTACAGGGTGATGTGCATCTATTATCTGCCCTGCAATGTGGAATTATCGGTAGTCGCAAAGCAACACCAAAGGGACTATGGTTGGCGCGTCGATTTGCCACAGAGTTGGCTGCAAATTCCTTTGTGGTGACCAGTGGCCTCGCTTATGGCATTGACCATGCTGCGCATTTAGGTGTGCTGGATGCGCAAGGAAAAACAATTGCTGTGTTGGGTACAGGTGTTGATAACATCTATCCTGTTGCACACATTGATCTGGCTAAGCGTGTTGTGGCGCAAGGCGGTGCCTTGATTAGTGAATTTCCCTTAGGAACCCCGCCAAAAGCGGAGAATTTTCCGCGGCGAAATCGTATATTAAGTGGGCTTTGTCATGGCGTATTGGTTGTGGAAGCGGCAAAACGCAGTGGCTCGCTGATCACGGCGCGACATGCTCTAGAACAAGGACGAGAAGTGTTTGCGTTGCCAGGCTCTATAGATAGTCTCAGTCATCATGGTTGTCACAAGCTCATCCAGCAAGGGGCCAAGCTTGTCGAAAATATTCATGATATTCTTGAAGAATTTGAACATATTCTCCCAAAACCGCTTAAGGTTGCAAAGCCTTCTTTAATGGGAAATCCACATTCTCTAGCTCTTGTTAGGGCACAAGAACTTGCTAATCGCTATCAGAAACTGTTAGCCTTCCTTGTTTCTGATACCGCAACCACGGATCAATTGGCAATGTATTGTCGTTTGCCTGTTCAAGAAGTGGCGCAAATGCTGGCAGAATTAGAATTGCAAGGAGTCGTCTGTCAGACACCATTCGGCTATCAGAAAATTTAATACTATATTTATATGATTGAGCTAACTCGAGGTTATTGTTAACGAGCATGAGTGCAGAAATGAACCATTTGGTAATAGTCGAATCGCCGACTAAAGCGAAAACGCTGAAACGCTATTTAAGCAACCAGGGTAATTATGAAATTTTGCCCACCTATGGTCATGTCATGGACTTACGGCCTAAAGAAGGAGCAGTTGAGCCAGATAATCATTTTGCGATGCATTATGAGCCAATCAAAAAGAACGCTAAGCATTTAGATGCGATTGTGCAAGCAGCAAAGAAAGCAGATATTCTCTATCTTGCAACCGATCCTGATCGCGAGGGAGAAGCGATTTCATCACATGTTTTTGAATATTTACGCGACAAAAAAATCTTAAAGAAGACACCTGTGCATCGAGTGGTTTTTCACGAAATTACTAAAAATGCAATTGATGATGCATTTAAGCATCCACGTGAACTCGCTCGCGATTTAGTTTATGCACAACAAGCACGACGTGCTTTAGATTATTTAGTCGGCTTTAATTTATCACCTTTGCTTTGGCGTAAAATTCGTCCAGGTTTATCAGCTGGGCGTGTACAAAGTCCAGCATTACGTTTAATTGTTGAACGTGAAGAAGCAATTGAACAATTTAAAACACAAGAATATTGGACGATAACTGCAACAGCAGGTAGTAAAAAAGAAACGTTTAATGCGCGCTTAGCCGTATATGATGGCGAGAAATTAACCCAGTTTTCATTTACTGAAGCCGAATCGGTGCAAAAAGCGGTTGCACTACTTAAAAAAGAAGCGAATGGAAAATTAACCGTTGTTGAAGTTAAGAAAAAACAACGCAAACGTAATCCTGCTGCACCATTTATTACCTCAACGTTACAACAGGAATCAGCACGTAAATTAGGTTTTACCGCAAAAAAAACCATGCAAATAGCCCAGCAATTGTATGAAGGTATTGATGTCGGGCAAGGTGCAGTCGGTTTAATTAGTTATATGCGTACCGATTCTGTTAATTTGGCCAAAGAAGCAATTGATGAAATTAGACAATACATTATTGAAAATTATGGTGCCAAACAATTACCGGATTCGCCACGTGTTTACCAAACGAAATCTAAAAATGCGCAAGAAGCACATGAAGCTATTCGTCCTACTTCAATATTTAGACAACCACAGGCAATTAAGCACTATTTAAGTTCAGATCAATTTAAATTATATGAATTAATTTGGAAGCGCTCGCTTGCTTGTCAAATGTTGCCCGCTGTTTATGATGTAGTGAGCGTGGATTTACAATGTGGACAAGATGCACAAAAACATTTATTTAGAGCTAATGGTTCAACCTTGCTCGATCCGGGTTTTATGCAGGTTTATCAAGAAGGTCGCGATGATACGCCAACGATATCAGATGATGAACATAGCGAAGCCAATGCAACGTTACCGCCATTAACGAAAGGGCAAGCGGTAGACTTACAAGACATTATTGGCGATCAACATTTTACCGAACCGCCACCGCGATATAGCGAAGCCAGTTTAATTAAAGCATTAGAAGAGTTTGGTATTGGCCGACCCTCTACTTATGCAAGTATTATTAGCACATTAAAAACGCGTGAATATGTTGTCTTAACACAAAAACGTTTTCATCCCACTGATGTCGGACGAATTGTAAATAAGTTTTTGACCGGCTATTTTCAACAATATGTTGATTATGACTTTACCGCTAAATTAGAAGATGCTTTAGATGAAATTTCCCGTGGTGAAAAACAATGGGTACCATTATTAGAAGAATTTTGGTCGCCATTTAAAAACTTAATCGATGTAACATTACAAACGGTGCAACGTAAAGATGTTACCCAAGAAATGTTGGAAGAAAAATGTCCACAATGCGGCAATCCATTAGCGATTCGCTTGGGTAAGCGCGGGCGTTTCATTGGTTGTACCACTTATCCTGAATGTAACTACACACGTAGTTTAGAAAATTCAGTTACCGAAGAAGCACAAGAAAAACAAGTGGTCGAGGGAAGACAATGTCCCGATTGTCAAAGCGAATTATTGATTAAAAAAGGTCGTTATGGAAAATTTATTGGCTGTAGTCAATATCCCAAATGTAAACATATGGAACCTTTGGAAAAACCAAAAGATACGGGTATTGATTGTCCTGTTTGCCATAAAGGAAAATTGTTATCGAGAAAATCGCGTTATGGGAAATTATTTTATTCGTGCTCAACTTATCCAGCTTGCCAATATGCGGTGTGGAATGAACCGATTGAACAAGCGTGTCCAAAATGCCATTGGCCAATCCTAACACTCAAAGTAACCAAGCGACGTGGTGAAGAAAAAGTTTGCCCACAAAAAGAATGCGGCTATGCTGAAAGTATCAATTCAGAAAACTAATACACGTCAAGTACCATCATTGATGTTAATCAACCATCGTTAATATTTTCTGTTTACTGATCATTTTCTTCAGCCGCATTACGGTATCTTTTAATAATTTTTCTTTTGCACTAGATTTTCGCCATACAATACCAATCGTGCGCGAAGGTTTAGAGCCGCTAAATGGTAGATACGTAACGCCATCATTTTCTTTACATGCTAATCTAGGTATTAGAGTCATTCCCAATCCACTTGCTACCATGTGACGCAATGTTTCCAAACTGGTGGCACGAAAATTTTGGTTTTCTGCAACATTTACTTTATGACACAGTGCAAGTGCTTGTTCACGTAAACAATGCCCTTCTTCTAATAAGAGTAAATTGATGTTTTCAAGTTCGGTTTGTTTGATGGTTTTGCGCTTTGCTAAAGGATGGGCTTTAGGGACACCCAATACAAATTCCTCATCGAACAAAGGGCTAACGGATAATCCAGGTTCAAGAATAGGCAATGCTAAAATTGCCGCATCAATTTTTCCATTTTTTAGTTTTTCAAGCAGTGCTGCAGTTTGTTCTTCGATTAAATAAAGTGAAAGTTTTGGATAGGCAGCTGATAGTTTTGGCACAATATAGGGTAGTAAATAAGGCGCTAAAGTTGGGAAAATACCCAATTTTAAATCGCCACTAAAAGGATCTTTCATTAACTTTGCTAGTTCACGCATTTCATTCACTTGATTCAGTATGAGTCGTGCTCGTTCACCTAAAAGGTTGCCCGTTTCCGTAAGCATCACTGATTTATTGGTGCGCTCGATTAACTGTACACCTAAATCGGCTTCCAGTTTTTTAATTTGCATACTAAGCGCTGGTTGGCTAACAAAACAGACTTCGGCGGCTTTACCAAAATGGCGATGTTCAATGAGTGCAACCAGATATTTTAAATCACGAATATTCATTGTATCCTCCCCTATTTCATCAATAAGTATTATATATCGATATTATAAGAATAATATATTTTAATTATCAATAAGGGCGGCCTATATTTAGTTTGCATGGTGCATAAAAAAATTAACTTTATAGTATGAGGAGAAACAGACAATGTTAAATATTGGTGATCCATTCCCACAATTTAGTATTAAAGGGGTCGTCTCAGCAAGCTTAGCAGACGCCTTTGCGGATATTCATGCGACAACGTATGCAGGTAAATGGAAAGTAGTTTTCTTTTGGCCTAAAGATTTTACTTTTGTTTGCCCAACAGAAATTGCTGAATTTGGCCGCTTGTATGATGAATTTGCCACGCGTGATACGCAAATCCTGGGCGTGAGTACTGATTCAGAATATGTGCATTTGGCCTGGAAGCAACAAAATGAAGCGCTCAAAGATTTACCATTTCCCATGCTTGCTGACATTAAACGAGAATTAACCGAGGCACTAGGTATTTTAGATAAACAAGAAGGCGTGGCAAAGCGTGCCGTGTTTATTGTCGATCCACAAGATCTCATTCGGTTTGTGATGGTTACTGATTTAAGTGTTGGACGTAATCCTAAAGAAGTTTTGCGCGTACTTGATGCATTACAAACAGATGAATTATGTCCCTGTAATTGGCAGAAAGGTGAACAAACATTAACCATATAAGAGGTGATCGATGAGTATTGAGCAATTAAAGAACAAATTGCCTGAATTTGCTAAGGATATAAAGTTAAATTTGGCTAATATTTTCAGCAGTGATGGAGCCCCTGATTTAACACCAAAGCAAATTGGTATGATTGCATTGGCTAGTGCTTATAGCACAAAGAGTGCGATGGTAATCGGTTTCGTTGCTACAGAATGTTCCAGTCAACTCACAGAGCAGGAAATTGTTGCGGCTAAAGCGGCAGCGAGCATTATGGCCATGAATAATATATATTATCGATTTGTTCACTTAAGCAATGATCAATCTTTTGCAGTGTTGCCAGCAAAATTACGCATGAATATTATGGCAAACCCTGGCATTGATAAGATTGATTTTGAGCTCTGCTGTCTTGCTGTTTCTGCATTGAATGGTTGTGGACGCTGTATCGAAGCGCATATGCATGAACTGATTAAAGCAGGTATCAGTAAGCTTGCTATTCAATCCAGTGTACGTATTGCTTCGGTATTAAACGCTACGGCAATTGCCGTTGCCCTAACCGATTAGTTTGTGTGGTAGTAGTATACTTCAGGCCGCGATTATTCTTTGGTGATCGCGGTTCTAATTTTTACATAAAGCATCAAAATAACTTTTCACCATCTGGCACTTTCGGATCAACGGTTACTAAACACACATCTCCTTTTATATCTGGGAATCCGACTAGTAAAAATTCAGACATAAAACCAGCAATATTTTTAGGTTCAAGATTGAGACAACCTACAACTTGTCTACCTATTAGTTCTTTTTCTGTATAATGCACAGTTATTTGGGCAGAAGTTTGTTTAATACCAAGGATTGGACCAAAATCCACCCAAACTTTAAAGGCAGGTTTATTGGCTCGCGGGAACGGCTCAACTTTAACAATTGTTCCTGATCGTAAATCGACTTTTTGAAAATCGGCAAAGCTAATATACATATAATGTTCTCCTAATATTTCTGTATGTAATGGTTTTCTATGCAATTTTTTTTCTTTCTTGTTTAAAACATTTCCGTTAACATCACAACGTCTATATTACCCAATATTGCTGTAGGTTAACATGAGGGATTATGTTTTATGCCTAGCATATTAATTACTGGTGCAAATCGGGGAATTGGTTTTGAACTGGCCAAACAATATCAAAAGGTTGGCTGGCAAGTTTTTGCCTGTTGTCGAAATCCATTGACGGCTTATGACCTTAAGGCCTTGAATACTCGGGCGAACAATCCAATTGCAATTATTCATTTAGATGTTGCCAATCCAGAGAACATCAAACAATTACCGAGTTTAGTGCGTGTGCATGCATTAGATGTGCTTTTTAATAATGCCGGTGTATGGGAACCCAACCAAGGCGGCTTTGGCACAATTGAGGCAGAAGACTGGCTTGAAGTCTTTAAAGTAAATACTATGGCTGCATTGTTGGTTGCACAAACCTTAATCAAACCTATTGCAAATAGCGAATTAAAAATCATTGCCAATATGAGCAGCGGCATGGGCAGTATTAGCGGTAATACGGAAGGCAATGCATATGCTTACCGTTCGAGTAAAGCAGCACTGAATGCTGTGACCAAAAGTATGGCCATTGATTTGAAAGCGCAAGGGATCACGGTTGTTGCCATTGATCCGGGTTGGGTTCAAACCGATATGGGTGGTGCCAATGCGCCGACGATGCCCGTTGATGCTGTGTCAGGTATTCGTGAAGTCTTAGAACGCGTATCAGTACAAGAGAGTGGTAGTTATATTCGTTATAATGGCCAAATGGTGCCTTGGTAAGTTATTTTCTAAAGTGATGCTCAATGCGATAAATTTTAACCCTTTATCGCACATCGCCGCGTAATTTTTTAACTGCCTGATATAAATATTCAGCACTGACTTGTTCAGGAGGAATGGGTTCGCCAATGATCACACGAATCGGTGCACGAAATTGTTTAAATGCACGACGCAAGAGATTTCCCTTTTGGTAACTAAAAAAACTGTCCCATAATCCTTGAATGGCCATAGGCACAACGGGCACAGGCGTTGTTTTAATAATTTCTTC
>CAYSGV010000056.1:10677-12000 GCA_964430685.1 uncultured Gammaproteobacteria bacterium | reverse complement strand
GATTTGATGAAGTCGCAGCTTTAGCGCAACAGAAAGAAGAAGAAGCCACAGAACAAGGAGAATTAATTCGAGACATCCTAAATCAAGGTTATTTATTACTTAGTACCCGACCTTACTTTATCGATGCTTATTGTTCCAACCAAGGCTGCAGTTTTGACCGAAAAATCGAAAATATAGGCTTTATAAATGAAGACTTAGACTTATATATTGAGCAATTCTTTGGTCCAGATCAAGAAGATGATGCCGACCGCTTAAAGAATTTTTTGGAACGTAATCCTGCAATAAAAGGGCTTGGGCATATTCCTCTTATGTTGGGATTTATATGCACCATTTGGCGCAAACACGCTAAAGAAATTGAAAAATTATCGAACATCACGATGACTGTTCTCTATCAAATGTTAATTACTGATATTGCAAAGAAGGCTGGATTTGAATTTTCAGCTACAGCATTTGATTCACCGTCGGTATTTTTGGAAGATTTGCATAAGTTTGCAGCACTTAATGCGTTAGCCGAATTAGCCTTTTTACAGATGCGAGAGAAGGATTTAATAATCCATCGAACTAAACTGGCATTGGTATTACGCAAGTATGCAAAAAATATAAGTGAAAAAGAATTATTCCAGCAGATGTTACGGTTGGGTCTATTAAAAGCCGTCGAAGATGAGGAAATCAATGAGGAAAGGAAAGATTATTACTTTGTTCATTTATCATTTCAAGAGTGCTTTGCAGCTAGCTATCTTGCCTGGAAACTTATCCTAAATGAAGCTGAAATTGGACAAAATGAGCCATTGATTGAAAGTGTGGTCAGGCAAGAAAAATACAATCCACGATATGAAGAAATATGGTTATTTATAGCCGGTATATTAAAAGATAAACCGATTACATTAGAACGATTTTTTGCGATCATTGAAGCAGGACCTCGAGATCTCATTGGCTTTACAGAGCAGCGGCTGCTTGTCCGCTGTTTAGAGGAATGTGCTTTGCAATTAAGCAAAGCGCATAAAGACATAATAATTAAAAGAATATCTTCATGGCTTGAACTTTGTATTCTAAAAGAATTAAATTTGCCAGCACTGGCTTATTGTTTAAATGATAGCCCAATGGTATTTGCGCAAGCAGAAATCGTAGAATTAATATTAAAATTACTACAGCACGAAAATCACATAATTGTCGCATTTACGGCCATGTATTTAGAAAATTTAACCGTATTACCCAGAAAAATTATTGAGCAGTTATTTTTCTTAGTACGTAATGATCATAATGAAGTCCGCGCTTTTGTAATCCGGGCGATTGGGACTCAAACAATGTTAACAGAAGACGATA
>CAYSGV010000056.1:0-10667 GCA_964430685.1 uncultured Gammaproteobacteria bacterium | reverse complement strand
CAACTGCAAAGTGATGAGCTCGTTATCCGTAGTCAAATAGATGCAGCAGGCGGTCAGTTAACACGAGCTCTCACCAATTTAAGATCCAAAAGGAAGATAAAAAGACCTATACCTAGCATTGCTGAGCAAGAATCATTCAATCTTGAAATTGTAGAAAGCAAACTCCAGGACTACGTTGATGCTTTACAAGAAGAAGATAAATCTTCTATCCAAAAAGCACTCTATGCACTGAGACTGCGAAATAGCATACCGCCATCTATTATTATCCAACTTCGTAACTTAATGTCTCACACAAACCGTAAAATTAGGTTGAATGCAATTAAAATTTTAGGCAAATGGGTTATATTACCTGATCCTATTTTACATGAGTTACTGGATATATTGCCTCAAAAGAAAAGAAAAATTGGTGCTTCTGTATTACAAGCGATCAGAGATCAAAAACAGTTGTCTCTGACTATATTGTTTCGTGTAGCAGCTTTATTCCAAACAGGCAAAGAAAAAAATATCAATGATGCTGCTGATATATTAATTGAGCATGAGAATTTACCAGAGCCAGTGATACAGAAGCTACTTGATTTATTGTATTCAGTTTCTAATGTGAGTGGAATTAATTTCTCATTACGATTGGATCGACTAACAAAAAGGCAAAATCAAGATGAATTAGGCAATATTATAAAAATAAAAATTTGCCATATCTTACGTAGACAACATATATTGCCATTAGAAAGCCATCAGAAGTTAGCCGTTTTACTTGAAGATGAGTGTTCTGATGTAAGAGAAGCAGCAGCTGCTGCATTAAGCACACAAAATGACTTAGAGCCTGCAATTACGCGACAGTTAGCAATCTTATTGTTTGATTATACAATGACAAATCATGCACCAGCCGATGCTTTAGGGAAACAGAGAAATCTACCTTTCGATGTGCTTGAAGTGATTGGTCAGCTGTATACATTGTTATTTCCAGAAAGGTTTCGTACCTCTGAGTCCGCGGATTACATTTATTCTATGATTATGGGTCTTTCAATCGTCTATCTGGCTGAACAAATTTATCTAAATTTACACAATCAAAAGACGTATTTATTTTATATATTATATATTAAATGCTTAAAAGAAAATATTGCAATTTATTTTAATGACGATGGTGAGTTATGTTTAGGTAAAGAAATATTGAGGTATATATTCAATGAAAAACAAAAATATTTATTTATTGGAAAACTTCATGAGATGACCAAGGATATTAAACAGAACTATAGTTTGATTCCTTTTCTAACAGAACCGAATACTTTAATCTCAAATGAAGCATTATTAATTAGTACATCGCCTGTCCCAACTAGAGATAATTATAGAAAGGAATCAAAGCCTGCAATTCCTATGCAAACTGATGTCGCGGCATATCCAAATGCTCTAGCCAATAATAAATTAATTAAAGGATATTTACATGGTCAGCTGTTGATGTTAAGTGCTCGTGAGGATACAAAACCACTATTAGATGGTAGTTCTAATGATCCGCTGATGCTTTGGGATCGTATTGATGTGATACAATTATTAATCAACAAAGGTCATGAATCAGAAAATATTCGAAGAAAAGTTGCCATGGAAATGATAGAGCATTATAAATTGCGTCTATTGCCGCAGGAAATAATTGTTAAATATCCAAAATTTTCAGTATTTGAAAACAGCATGGTAAAAATAGAAGAAGAGAAAGCAGAAGTATTGGAAATGGTTTTAAATAATGTCGATCCGGAAAAGAAGATTCTTATGCATAGATCTTTCGAAGAAGTAATGGCATATTTAAGCGATCAATTGCTGAAAATGAATCGCTCTTTATGTAAAGAATGGATATATTTCAGAAATTATTATTATAATATGTGGATGCTTACGCTAATCCACAAAGAGAAAGTAGATCAATTTATTGAATTCTGCGCAAATAAGTTGATTTTTGAAGAGTTTGTTAAAGAATATCTAAGCCATAATCGTGAATATATTCCCACCATTAGTAATATAAATTCTAACCGCCGATATTTTTTATTCGATGCAATTTGTCAGTCATTACTAGCCACAGCCGCTACCTGTATCTGGGAATTCGACACTGAGAGAGAGGACCATGCTAAAATTGTTTATCCAGATAATAAGCAAGAACTTAGCGACCTAGGTTTATTATTGAAGCAAGGGACTGCTATTACCCATATTTTACATCATAAAAGTTCAGTCATTCAGTTAAAATTAACGAATAAACTAGGACTAGAAGTTTCTGAAAAAGTAACACAGCCCAGTAGCAAATCATCAGCTAGTTCAGCAATCGGTATTATCAATGCAGCTAACTCGCTTTTACATTTTAAACGTGGCTCTCATGACATACCAATTGATGACAGAGGAATTCAATCTAAAGCTAAAAGACGAGACTCTAATAGAAAGCAAACTGACTTATCCACCCCTTCTTCAAATGATCATTTAAAGGATAAAGCATATTTCATAACTTCCGGTTTTGGTAATTGCTTTATACATGCAGCCTTTGGAGTTCTGTTTAATGAGATCTATCAAGTTGAAAACCCACTCACATATAGGCATGAAATGGTAAAGTTTTTGAAAAAGTTTAGTGGATTAGATGATCCAAGTATGCCTCTAATTTTAAGAGAAAGATTAGAAACAGTTTTTAGTATGTTTTTCGAGACAACTGGATTACACGCCGTAGGCGAGAATGAAGATGCGTTTGTAATCAATATTAGGGGAATAGTGGCCAAAAAAATTGACGAAGCGCACAAAAAAACGCAATCTTTAGTAGAAGAGATTAATGATGCTATTATAGAGAATACTTCAATACAGGCTAAAAATATTTTAAGAGCGTTAGTAAATAACATTGCACGTCATAATGAGATAAATGAACACTATCGTATAATACGTATACAGCTTTTACAAAGTATCCAAGATCTTAATCTAATAAGTGATGAAGAACTTGTTTATATTGCTCGTGTATTATCAAAACATTCAAAGTATTTACACGACAAAATATTTTCTGATTTAGAAGTATATGCGAAAATTTTTAAGCAAAGTGAATTATTGAAACATAGAGTTTTTTTTAAATC
This sequence comes from uncultured Gammaproteobacteria bacterium, assembly GCA_964430685.1. Classification (GTDB taxonomy): domain Bacteria; phylum Pseudomonadota; class Gammaproteobacteria; order CAYSGV01; family CAYSGV01; genus CAYSGV01. The sequence goes on along the minus strand of CAYSGV010000056.1, from coordinate 7,584 downwards.
GGTCTGCCCAAGAGAAATTATAAAAGAATTTACATATAATTGTAATTTATATAACCTCTATTTAGAGCAAATTATTAAACAACAATACTATATTTATTTTGAAGAAATTCCGATTTGGTCTGCACTAAGTGGTCGCCAAATTAATGTTTGGTACCATGATGGTGGTCAAATAACTTGCCAACAATTCTTACCAAACAACGAAATAACACATTGGAAAAATCAATTTTTTCCAGAGCGCTCACAGGTTTTATTTAGTGAAATAGTACCTGTCGCTATTTATCATGAAGGATTTATGGGATCTGGCTTAAGAGGCAATCATTTTTCACGTGCTAATGAATCAGTTCTTTTAAGTATGGTTACTGAGAAGAGAAACGCTGGGTCAGCAGCAATGAAGCAAATTTCATCCCCCGTTATATAAAGGAATGTAAAAATGGACAAAACGTTAGAAGTTTCATCTTTTGCTAAAATCATGTGATCTATACCATCCTCTACGACAAGTGCTTTAGCAGCAGAGAGTACCAATAGGGGCATTATCTATAAACCGAAAGTTAAGGGACCCACTTATAATCTGATTATCAATATGCCGAAAGATGAGCAACCCCTCACGTTTGATACCTTTATCGAAGTCATCAAAGCCTATTACCTGAAGCAAGATCAAATCAAAAGCGAATATATCAATCCGACGTGCGGATTAAAAATTGATCAAATCCATGTAATTAACTGAACGGCTAGAGACTGAAAATGGTCATGGTGTTCATCAGTCAGCTATTGAAGTTCTCAAAAAGGTATAGCCATCATCAATATTACTGGTGTATGCATTAAAAACCCGGGTTTCTTCATGGGAATAATCCATTACAAACATTAATTCCGGTAATAAAAATTACCGGAATTAAGAGCAGCTTAGCACTTGCTATGTCGTTTTGGACCTGCTTATGCAGTAGTACCCATTGTTGGTCAATACGTCGCTGTTAGAAAGAAGCTTCGCAATAATGTTCAAGGTTTTTTTGTACTTGGGCATAGGTATTCTAGGATAGACATGTGTTAATACGGTTGCCAGTGAATATATGCCCGATTTATTCGAAGTATAATTTCACATCACCAGTTAATTGTTTAATAATAACCTGCTGTTCTCTTTGACTTACATTAATATTCACTGGATTACTTGAAATATAATGCCAATTCGAAGGAATATTTAAAGTTAGCCCAGATATGGCTAACGGCACCGAGAGCGCTACCACATGATTCTTTCCGCTTGTTGATACATCAATACCTATTTCATTTCTTGCTGCCCACCATTTACCGAAATCATTTATAGTTCCATACCATACACTGTCACCCATATTCCTAACGAATTCGGTTTCAAATTTAAATTTTTTCCCTATTATATCGGGGTGAATTAAGATTACGAATAATCCACCATAACGCTTCAGTTTATTTGCAATTGCAATCGCTTCTGGCAGCCGATCATACATTTCTGGTAATTCGCGATCTTCTATTGTGATCGGAAATTCAAAAACAGGAAGCGCTGAAGAGTAATCCCGGCCATGACTAAGCTGGAAAGGTAAATGAGTTAATGAGTCATTAGCAGTGACTGATGAGCTAAAGCTAAAACCAGTTGCAGTTAATGACTCTGGCAGAGCCCAAGGGTTCCGCATATATCCTGGGCGAAATGCACTAATTTCACTGGTAGGGAAAAAGTGTTGTAAAAGAAAACGACTAATGCGCAATTCGCCTAAAATAGAGCCATTGTTAGTAAGAGTATTATTAACAACATGAGGCGTGTAAGTTGGATAAGTTTCATTGCCCTTCCCTAGTGGAAACTTATTAAATTGTAAAGAGTGCGATAAACTATGGCTGCCTAAGGCCATTCCCATATTGATTATCTTTTTTAAAATTTCAATATTTGCTTTATTAAAATAAGCTATATCCAAGAAATCTCTAATATATTTTGTAGTGATGAAATATGTCGCATTAATATTTTGTGCATGCTCATACTCAGCATAAGTTTCAAGATAATCATAGGCTGAAGAAAAACAAATGTCATGAGTTAACAATACAGCTAATGATTTACCATCCGGAACCGTGTTTAATGTAACAGCGTTTTTCTCTCTCTCAAGATAAATATTCTTTATCAGTCTTAAAAATACATCAATGGTGGGTACATAGTGATTTACATAATAAGGTGATATTCCATCTTGTTTATTATCATAACCAATTAATGCGAGGCGACCAATGTTGATACCTATCGCATATGCTTTCCCATTCGGATAAGTTTTTTGGACTATGGCTGCTGTCCCATTTTCATATGTGGCGAGAGGGGATTCTATGGGATTACTGTATGCTACTTCAGCTGGAGATAGTCCATTTGCATTTCTAATTCGTATATTTTGTTCTTCAGGCACAGTAAAATCCTGAGTTACAGAGAAATTCTGATTTATATGAACGCTATTAATGGTCTTAGCTGATAGTGATCCGTCAATCCCAAAGACCTGATTCATACCATCAATATAAATATCTTTCGTGATTAATGTTCCACCTTTTAGAGGGAAATTCATCAATGCATCTAAAGCATCGACAGGGAGATCTCTAGGAATAGCTGGATAGATAAATACAACTTTGTGTTTAAGCGCTTCTTGGTAATTTTCAGTAATAATAAAGGGAACTCCGATGGATTTAAGTCCATGCGCCAAACCCAACCATAACGTTGATCTGTCAGTCAACAAAATGGCTAAACGGCTTTCAGTACCCTGACTATATTGCTTAATGCTTGTGGGTATTTTGGCTGGTATAACTGTAGTAACTTTAGGACCTTTTAAATCATCGAAATAATTTAATTCATATGAATAAGACGAATTATAATTAAAATACATATATAAGATTGCGCAAGCTAATGACATGACATAAACAAAAGAATAAGTAGTTGATGAATTTAATCTCAGGGTAATATTGGTGTACTTTAATCCCACACCGATTGTAGAGACGATAACTGTAAAAGCTATTATAGGAGGCATGGTGATATAGCCGAGTAAAGTGCCGATACTGGAAAAATTCAAATTATCAAACACAAAGCGATTATTAAGTGCAATATAAGTGTAAACATATAGCCAATTGAGTAAGATGATGCTTATTAAAATTATGGTTTGAAGAATATGAGCAACACGAGATTTTCGCTCTATAGATAATAAAAATACGAAAATAATTACTATTAAATCAGTGATGACTTCTAGAGCATATGGTGGTTGGTATGGGAGCAGAATTCGCTTATATAAGAGAATGCAAAGATATGTAATAATTGGCCATAACGTTACGTTTAGCATAATTCCATTTTGCCATCTTTGAGTAATAAAATTATATCAAGTAATTGTGTGATATATTATATAGTTAAAGGCGTCCTTCCAGTAAGCGCTTATAGTACCCATCAAACGCATGTCAGGCAAGGCATACCGACAATATTATAAACAGCCTATTGATTTTTATATAAAAAATCGCTAGTCTTCACGCATTTTTCTACATGGATCGCGTGAATGAGCGGTAAAGAGCTGCCCAAAATTATTGAGAAATCTCTAGCTGAAATAGAAGCTGCCATTGCCGGCATTGAATCATCCAATCTGTCGCCTGACATCATTGTTAATATGATCTTGCAATTGTTGATTTAACTCTAAATTATCTAAAAAAATGTCCATTGATACATAGAAGTTAAAGTTTTATTGTGAGAAGATAGTAATTTTTCACTTAACCGATGCATAAGTTAAACTCCTTTTACTGCATTACAGCCTCATATTTAACGATCTAAAAATCATATAACGTTTTAATTTTTTATCAAAATTATAAGTGGTTATGCTTTGGGAAATACAGCGTATATAGGCTTACCAGGTAATTCCGACTGAAAACCACTTTGGGCTAGTGCAATTACAGGAAAATTAATCCACGGATTCATCCATGACTTCTGATGCGTTCTAACCAGGAAATGACCTGCGGGATAATTAGGTGATTTTTCGATAAAAACGATTATATCAGGGACGTCTAGAATATGATCTCGAGAAATTTTAATTCGTTTAAATTTATAATTTTTCCCTGCTTTTGACAGCGCTATAACAATATCTCGACAATAAAACCCAGTTTCCCAAGCGTTATGTGGGTTTTCATAAAGCTTGAGCGCTTGTTCATAAGTGCGTTCTAAAATATATGCAGTACATGCAACTGCACATCCCATAGAGTGTTCTTGAGTGACAGATTTTTTCATAATCTAATTCCCCCACCCGTTTTCATGGTCATTAATTGTTACTATTAAACGGGATTTTATAGTAACAATTGGTTAATGTTTTATCTTATAATAAAAACGTTCCCATGTATTAGATGCGTTTTTGTCTGCAGTGATTGTATCGCCACCCTCATTGCGGGCAGAAAGATATTGATTGTTGTCAGCTTGCAAAGAAATTTGATTATTTCCAAAAAATGTAACTTTAAATTTTTGCCAAACCCCATTATCAGTATAGCGGGCATGTACATCCCTGCCTCCTCCATCCTGCGCACAAACATAATGTTTATCGTCATAGGTTTTTAACGATATTTTGTGACCATCAAAAAATCCTACTTTAAACCTTCTCCAATTATCTGCTATTGAATATCTTGCATGAACTTCACCACCCCCGCCTTCCTCAGCACAGACAACATGTTTTCTATCATAAGTTTTTAAAGTTAATCGCTTTGTTGCAGACAAATTTTCTTTAAATTGCAGCCACATCATTTCGTGTTTTATATCATCCGTTAAGGGTATTGCACTTAGAAAATATTCCTTAACTAACCGCTTATTACCATCTCCTAAAATTAGATAGCTTACATGATGCATCAGTGCTTCTTTAAATCGATTAATCATTCTAGACTCTTGGACAGCAATGGGGACAATTGTTGGCTCTTTATCAGGAGAGAAAGGATAATAGGCAATTACAGCTCTGAGTTTATCACTTGCCGGCATATAGCGAGAAAATAATTCCTGTAATTTCTCATAGTATTGCGTTTTTTCATTGTCGTTCCATACTTCCACATAAGGAAAAGCGACGTATCTTGAAACTATTTCTCTATCCCACCATGCTAAACTCACAAAATTTGTTGTTTGTTCAAGATGCATTTCTGTTAATTGCGCATGCGTATAGGCCAAAAACTCATGAAACCCTGCCGTTTCTGCTCCAGGATCACCAGCTTGTTTTGCTAAAGTATCCCAATGTATGCCTGTGAATCCTAGTTCCTTAATAGCTAGCGCCCACCTATTAATCATTCTTTCGCCCCATGCTCTATTGGCAAAATAAGTAGGGAATCTGCGAGCATGAACATGTGGCTCATCGTTTGCCATAATGAGCTTACATATTCGCCCATCAGCCAGATTATCCTCTTCTGCTCCTACTGCTTGTACATAAGCCCATGCTCGACCTCCTAGCCTATTGATTTCTTTTATATAATATCGAATAGTACTTAAATATATTGGTCTGCTTCGGTTAAAAGGAGAAAGCCAATGCTCTCCTCTAGTAGGAGTAGAATAATCAGCAAACCAATCATAAAATTGAAACTCTCTGATGCCCATATCCCAGAGCTGTCGTATTTTTTCTTGGGCGGCGTTTTCGCTCATTTCTGAGTAATCGGTAAGAAATCCATATTGTCCTTTTAATTCTCGCATATAAAATGTTCTCCTGAAGTAATATGAAAACATTAAAAGTTATATATATCCCTATCAATCCGTATTAATACGGAATATCTGCACTTACAGTGCTATGATAAATTTAGTTTCTCAAAATGGCTAGCCTGTACATCTGTATTCGCTATTTTATCACTTCGCGTGGCTTGAGTTATTTCCAAATACTTGATTATATAGCTAGCAAAAAAATCTAACGAAGCTATATACATTGACCTATTATTTCTTAAATCTACATAATATTTTAAATCTGAATGTTCAATCATATGAGACAGCGCAGTCTTTATTTGTGTTATCTCTGATTTATTGTTAATGCCCATTTCTTTAATCCTCATTTGTGCTTCAGCACATAGAGTCATTTGCTCTTTTGGCGGCGTTAACCAGACGCCATCGTATATAAGAAATGTTGCAATTTTATGTTTGCCAGCACTTAAAAATAGATTTAATCGACTTATTGTATCCAATAATTGCTGGTTTGGATGATATTCCAATCTGGCTGAATCAAATTTAGCGTCTAATGTTTTTGGTTGCTCCATGCCAATATTCAATATAACAGCTTGTAAATTCTGTTCAACATCATGCTGATACCAGCCTGTATCGCGTCCGCCAAAGAGCTTGGAAATAACTAAACTTGTATATTGAGATGGAACATTTCTTTTTTTAATTACTAAATGGACTTTACAATCTTTTCCTACCCAATCCAATTCCGTATCAACATGAGAACGCTCAGTTTCTATATCTGCATGGATTAATGAAACCCTACTCTTATCAGCACTAATCATAACTACAATAATACAGGTAGTAAATCCTTCTGTGTATAAGCCAATAACACCTTCTTTTATTGTTACCTTATCCAACCTAGCAATTCTAGCTTGCGGTACATAAATACAACGTAGCATTTCTTTTTTTACTGTGCCTTCCATATTTTTCCTTACTGCTATCAAGAGATTAATTTAATAGTTTACTTTAAACATATATATTTTAAAATCAATGGGTTATATTGAGATTAGAGAGTTTCATGCCTAACTTGCCAGACAATCAGGCCACATTTAATTAATGGTATTATTTTTCAATTTATCTAACATTATTCTACCTAAGTTAAAAGAGTACTATACTATCTTTTATTTAAGCCAAGTTATAGAAATGGGTTATGCGCAAAAATAGAATCGAAGCTTTTAGTGATGGCGTGCTTGCTATCATTATCACGGTTATGGTGTTGGAATTAAAAATACCGAGAGGGATTAACTTAATTGATCTATTGCCACTGCAATCAATATTTTTTTGTTATTTTCTCAGTTTTATATATCTAGCTATTTACTGGAATAATCATCATCATTTATTTCAAACAGTCATTACAATCAATGGTTCGATTCTCTGGGCAAATATACACCTGCTATTTTGGCTGTCGTTAATCCCGTTTGTAACAGCTTGGGCTGGCGAAAATCATTTTGCACCCGCGCCGACTGCATTATATGGATTTATATTATTAATGGCTGCTTGTGCCTATTATATTTTGACTAAAATAATTATTTTAACACATGGTAAAAATTCCTTACTTGAATCAGCTGTTGGTCGTGATACAAAAGGAATATTCTCAATCATATTCTATACCGTTGCGGTAGCACTGGCATTTTGGCTGCCACTCGTTGCATTTGGTATTTACCTATTTGTTGCTATTTTATGGTTTGTTCCTGATCAGCGTATTGAAAAAAAATTAGTTTAATAAGAAATAATGATGGTTCCCCCCTTAAAAAGGGGTGATATTAGGAAAAAAAGCGCCGCTTCCTTATGCAAACTTTTAGGGCGTGGACATATTTTATCTATGTCCACCGTGGTGTTCACCACCACCGCCACCATGTCCGCCACCCTCGCGATACGGCTGGTTAGGCACCGGGGCG
>CAYSGV010000055.1:0-12189 GCA_964430685.1 uncultured Gammaproteobacteria bacterium | reverse complement strand
GTTGCACGTGCAGCATCTTAACATTCCGATTTTTCTTTTAGCCGTTCTACCACGCCCCTACCCGTTACGGCTTTCCATACCACATAACCTATGGCGAAGACGCTAGGGATGGCAAAGGCAAGTACAATAGCAATTGGATTGCTCGCTGGACCAAGCATTTGTCCTGTGATGCGCCAAATCGAAAACCAAATCAGCCAATACATCATGCCGTAGATACAGGTAAAATTCCAAAGCAACGATACTTTATCAACTACTGCTTCTTTCCAGGTTTTTTGATCTGGCTTTGCTGTTTCATCTTTGGTTGTTCCATTGGATTTTTCTGGCGTGGTCTCATTTATGCTGGCTTTTCTTTGCGCTGGTGCAGACCTCATATCTTCCGCATCAGAAGATGTACCTGACGATGCTTCACTGGAAAAAGGTTCTTCATGCTCATCATCTGAATTACTAGCTGAATCAGCTGAAGGATGGATTTTTACAAAAACAATTCCTGCTTTGAGTTTTTTACCTTTAACTTTAACGGTTGGCAGTGGCCAATAAGCATCTTTGCCATGTAACTTGTCACTAAGCTGTTTTAATAACATGGCTTTTCGCACACAAGCCGCGATGAATGCTTTGTCTTCTTCACTCAGCTCTATATCTGCAAGTGATGGTAATGAGGATGCTTGCGTGCTTTCTTCAACAACATCACGGCTTAGCGCTAATTGTTCACTATTAGATTCAGCCGGTGCTAAATGCTCAGTTAATGCTTCCTTCATTTTTCCCAGGCGTTTATCAACTTTGTGTAAGTTCAGTAAATCTTCTTTATCTTTGCTATGCCTATACTGAACATATAAATGACCTGCAGCAATGACTGAACCAGCACCAGCAATTGCAACATTAGTTGTTGTCGCGCCTGCTTCTAAAGGGCCGTTACCATAGACTTCAAAACGTCTCGTTAAGGTGCCGGTTTCTTCGTCAAATCCGCGCGCGGTTAGATTAAATAGGTTAAAATAATTATCTGCGTTGATATCATCTGCAGATATCACACCAAGGAATTTTGTTTTAGACATTTCTTTTACAAGCATGTTTGTGATGATTGGCTCATCTGCTTGAACTTCTAAAGGCGCATCACCATTCGTTGGCTGATCGCCTGCAACAGCTGTATAATCTTTTTCGCGTTTAACAGAGAAGAATTGTTGCTGACGAAGCTGTTCGGCAAATTTTGGGCAAAGACGATTATAAGTTGCTGCGTCTGCACTTTTTAATGCAACCAGGAGCGCAGAGTTAAGTTCTCGAACTCTTTGACTCATGATCCAACCTCCGATTTTTGAGTATCGTCAGTCTTCCTGCCCGGTGGGGATAAAGATCTGGGAATCTTTAAACCTTTTCATCCCTTATATTAAGTCTACGGGATAAAGATTAAGGTTTCCTTAACTTATTAAAAATATTCAATTTCTACCCTATAGACACTCACGCAGCATAACCGAGATAAGCCAGCCTAACCAGCCGTATTTTCTACGGGTAATTTATGTGTTGAAAGGTCTTTGGCAGTTACTGTAAAACCAGTATAATGCCGAGACTTTCAACCCCATTCCTAGCCGGAGTAGCTCAGTTGGTAGAGCAATCGATTCGTAATCGATAGGTCGGAGGTTCGACTCCTCTCTCCGGCACCAAAACACATAAACTGCCCTAATTAGACAAGCGAGCATTACACTGGTTCACCTCAAAAGCTTAAAAGAAAACGCTGCAAAATTTACCTCTCTACTATAATTAATATGTATCGGTTGAATTTAATTTTAGTGTTTTCAATTGAGGTCAAGCCCATGCAACGGAGATCAGAGCGGAGATCGGAAAGCGAAAATTACAAAGAGTACATCAGCGGAAATGTGCAAGCAAAATTGCGTCGACTCAATACCGTATATATGAGTGAAGCAAAAACACAAAAAGATTTAGTTCGAGAAACTATATTTATTCACGGTGTAAAAGATGGTTTTAATGAAAACGTATCTTTAAGAGAACAAGTGGCAAAAAATACTGCGGGGAAAAGTTCAGATAATAAAGACATCATATTCTGGGATACATATAACGATGCATGCATGTTACTGAGTAGTCCGCCGAATACCTCACTTGAACAAATAAAAAACGGCACACTAGATAAACCGTTTGATAACGACATATTAACCGCTTTACGACAAGGGCTAACACAAGGGTCATTATTATCAGCTGCTGAAGATCAAATGGTTGCCATAATAAGGAAAGCTGGATACACCCCGCAAGCTTTCACACGTGACATACATATATATAAAGAGAAAAATGGCAGTGTACGTGTGGTGATTCATTCAAAAGCATTAGAGGTTACCAACACCGACAACACCGAGACAGTCTTAACTGGTAGCAAACGAGGTTTTTCTCTAAAAAAGACCCCCGCACCAATCGTCGAATTAAATTTAGAGTTTACCTTAGCGCCAGGATGTTTAACACGTGGCGCAAGCAATATCCATGTCACCGCAACGGTTAATAATAGTACATTAGAAAAGCAACTCAAAAATGCACCAGCGCAATTAAGAGAAGATCAAGCAAAAGCACCGATATTTAGAGATCAAGTCGTGCAGGATTTTCAAATAGCAATCAAAAGATTACAAGAACTTCCCAATGCAGATAAATTTAAAGATATCATCGATAATTTAGAACGAAAGCTAGATGCTATTAATAGAAAAGAGTACAAAACCCCTCTCGAGGTTGACCAAGATATTTCGAATATGGTTTCTGCTGCACGTATCTCTCTTCGGGAGCTTTTTCCCAAACCGGCAACGCCAACAACCATAGTGGTACCTGCTGCTCAGGGTGATCTTTCGACTAGTCATTTTTCAGCTGTCTTAGATGGTGCGCGAAAAAATGAACAAGCTAAGCTTAAAGAAATTCAAGAACAGCCACTCAGTAGTTTAAGTGTTGCAACACCCCAACTCAGCGCAGCGAATGACCCACAGAACATAAATGAAATAGGTATAGTGGAAATGCTTGGCACGCAACAAGCAACAACAGTGCTCCCACTTTCAGACAAGCAAAAAGCAACGCAATTTCGCGACCAAATTGTGGAAAATTTTAGCACGGCAGTAAGAGGCTATCTTAGCCGCAAACATGAACCAACAGGTATCGTGAAAAATTTAGAGCACCTCGTTCGGGATCGTGAAAAAACTCAAGCTAAAATAGAACTTGCAGAGCACTTGCTTGCTGAATTACATAAACTACAACAAAAAGACTTCAGCGAACCGGCTAAAGTCATGCATGCAGTGCTCGATCTACTTGTTAAATATCACCTGCAAAATTTACATATTGAATACGGTGTCAAAGATGCTGATACCTCAGACTTCAGTGACGCTCAACTCAAGGCATTAAATGACGCCAGAGATGCAATTGAACATCATGCTTTTAACTATGTAACCGGAAATACTTTTGCAGATATGCTCAACAATCTTTTTGAATCTGCACGAGAAAATTATCAACTCACTGATAAAGAAACCCCAGTGGCACCAACGCTCATACAAGAACCCTAATTCTAATTAGACCGCAATGATTGAGAAAAGTTCCACGCAATAAAAAAAATAAATAATTACGAGTAAATTACTATAATTTATGTGTGTAGGTTATTTTTAGCGGACTTTACAATGATTGAGGCATTTTATGATAAGGCACCTAGAAATTGCGCGTGGTAATCAAGCAGAATTAACTGAACATCGATTTGACCGATTACAAGACATATTTAGAAATCCTAATGCCGCTATCAATGCGGCCAAGAAAGAAACATCGCGGATCATGTGGAGTAGCACAGGTCGCGGTAACATTTATTTTAATAAAGTAGAAGGTTTCGATTCTAAGAAACCTACTCGAACGCAAATAAAAGATTGGGGTAATCCAACAGCCATCGTTGCCAATCTAACTATTGATAAGGGTATACAAACTGCACTTATGGATGGAATTGATGTGCTATCGAACGGTGCGATGGATGATCTACTTATCAATATGGCTAAAGAAGGAAACCAGGCTAATTATGAATTTGAACAAATCGTTTTAACACCAGGAAAAGATGGTAAAGTGAATTGCCGACTCGTTGGCAAAGTTACATCAATCACTGATATGAATACCGGCAAACCAAAAGCGAATTCTGACGATGACCCCAATAACCCATTAATAAGGATTTCGCTCTCATTTACGCTAGAAGGTCAATTACCATCTCCCGGTCGACCAGCAACGATAAAACCAATTACCGATGCCAGTATTGAAATAGATATTAATGCAGCGAAAGCAGATGTAATACGTCCTTGTTTACCTAAAACAAAAAGTGTACTTGTAGCAGAACAATCTGCATCAGTTGCACAGCAGGATCTCTTAAAATACGCAGAACAAATAGAGATGGATACGCACAGAGACCAAATAATTGACGACATGGTCAAAAATCAAATAGATAAATATGGTAAAGGCATATTAGCTGTGGCCAAGGGTTTTATCGATGCCGACAAAAATCAAAAAAAGGATGCGTTAAAAAAAGAATTTCGTGAAGCGATATTAAAATTAAAAGAGCAAAACTTTAAAACGCCAAACGAGCTATTTAAAAAAATTGAAGAGCTCATTGTTCAATACCATCTAAAAAATTTAGAGATCCAGAATCCAAAACCCATCAGTGCAGACAAAGAGAAAAGAAACTATATCGATAAGTTAACAGATTATAAGACTCGAAATGATACTGGAAGTATGGGATGGCCAACAGATAATGCATTTGCAGAAATGTTAAATACGCTTTATGACAACGTCAATAAATCCTTACCTCTAACAAGCAGTACACCTGCCGCAGCAATTCAACCTAAACAGGTAATGAGTCAACCTTCGTGAAAAAAATTTGCGTCAGCCTTCGTCTTCCGGTGCTTGTGGACAAGGTGTTTTTTCTGGTGCAGCAGGACCTATTTTATTGACTGCTTGATTTTGACAATTTGCTGTCAGTGGAAATCCTTCGATGACGTAATGATTAAACAATAAGCCACTCACACCTAGTGATATGGTAATAGCAAGTGTAATTAGTAAGCCCTCGCTGGAAAGATGTGCCAATGGTTTACGCCGATAAAAAAAGACCGCTGCCAACAGTAAACTTGAACCCAATAATACACTTCCGATGAGATCGCTTAACCAATGTGAACTTAAATAAAGACGCGATAAACAAACGGCAGTGATCAAAAATAATACGAATTGATATAAAAACCAGCGTGCGCCCGTACTGAGTTCACGTCTAGCCAGTAACGCAATAAGCCCATAAACCACCACACTGAATGTGGTATGTCCACTTGGATAACTGCCCTTTGTCGCAACCAACATAAATCCTTCTGGTCGCGGCATATCGAGTGCATGTTTTAACACATAAACGATACCAACGCTTACCACTGCTGTTAAAGCAACAGTAAATGCTGCATGTCTTGCTCGCTGTTGTAAACAAAATATAAATAACACACCAACAATCACAACCAATAATCGCCTGTCACCCAAAAAAGTAAATGCCGTTGCAATGGGCGTCAGCCAAGGTTGTTGCCAGTGTGAGAAAAACGCATAAATGTCTTGATCAAAAAATTTCGCCCAACCTAAATGCACATCACTTAAAGTAAACAACGTAAATAAGCTCGCAAAAATTAATATACCAAATACCAAACTGAGTTGTAGATATTCATCTTCATGGTAGGTTTGTGCATAAAAAAGCGGATAAACTTTAGGCCACCATTTTTTTGCTTGCAACGATCGCCAACACGGTAGCGCCCAACGATTGATCATATGTGACATCCGCGACATGACGGTGCGTAATAACAAACTTACTAACCACAACAAAAATAGGAATATGATTAAATTTACAATAAAGTGAATTACTTTTTTGGGTGAATAAACAGCTGATGCGGTACCGATGAGTACGCCAGGCAATAGATGTGCTGGCGCCCAAAGTATCGCCGACGTTACATTGGCGACTATAAAATTAACCGGTCGCATATTCATCATGCCAGCAATAACGGGAATGATGGGCCGAAGTGGGCCAAAGAATCGTCCTAAAAATACGCTTTTACCACCATGACGGGTGAAAAAATCTTGTCCACGATCGAGCCAATGAATGTAACGACGAAAAATGCGTAAATTGCGGATATCTTGGTGATAATGTCGGCCTAAAAGATAACTTAAGCCATCACCCACAATTGCACCGCCAATTGCCCAAACCATCACATCAAACAGTGGCAAAATATTTGCACCCATGAGCGCACCAATGCCAGTGAGGATCAATGAACCAGGCAATAAATAACCAAAAATAGGCAATGACTCAAGCAGTGCGATTGCAAAAGTCAGCGCACCGCCCCATTGCGGATGCTCGCGCATAAAATCAATAAATGCCGCTATGAACGATCGAATCGGTTCCATTAACATGCAAGCTATACTTCCCTTATATTCTAACGCACGGTTTCGCCAGCCTCTTGCTTATCAGCGTGATAAGATGAGCGTACCATAGGTCCACTAGCCACGCGGCTAAAACCTAATTCCTTGGCAACTCGGCTATACTCTGCAAATTCTTCTAAAGTAACATAACGCGATACGGGCAAATGAAACCGCGTTGGCTGCAAATATTGGCCAACCGTTAACATATCAACCGCATGTGCGCGTAAGTCCTTAAGAACTTCAATAATTTCTTCATTCGTTTCGCCCAGGCCAACCATAATTCCAGACTTCGTTGGAATATGTGGCAAAGCTGATTTATGTGCCTTTAATAAATCAAGCGAAGCCTGGTAGTCAGAACCCGGACGCGCTTGTTTGTAGAGCCGTGGTACAGTTTCAATATTGTGATTAAAAACATCTGCTGGATTTTTTGTCAATATGCCCAAAGCAACTTGTAAACGACCGCGAAAATCCGGCACTAAAATTTCGATTTTAATATCAGACACAGCATCGCGTACAGCTTTAATGCATTCAACAAAATGATTTGCCCCACCATCACGTAAATCATCACGGTCGACTGAGGTAATCACTACATAACGTAAACCCATTTGCGCAACCGTTTGCGCTAAATGCATGGGTTCCTCGGTATTTAGCGGATCAGGACGTCCATGCGCCACATCACAAAAACTGCAACGACGCGTGCAACGATCACCCATAATCATAAATGTTGCCGTGCCTTGGCTAAAACATTCGGGTAGATTTGGACAGGATGCTTCTTCACAAACGGTATTTAATTTAGCATCGCGCAACATTCGACGCACTTTGGCCAACTGTTCGGGGTTAGCAATTTTGGTACGGATCCATTTAGGTTTTGCTAAACGAGTTTCGCTCACTTCAATTTTTATGGGAATACGCGTCAGTTTTTCATAGGCGCGCTCTTCGTGGGCTGTTAACGGATTAGTATTACTCATGGTCCCATCCAACTTCATTATTAAATTGGACGTCATTATAACCGAATTTTCCTAAAAAGTATGGCAACCATTGCATAAGGACTTGTTTTGGATTGAGCGCAATGCCTAAATCAGCTAATTGGGTCATCGCTTGATTGGGCAAACCACAAGGGTTAATTAAAGTAAATGGCGCCATATCCATAGTCACATTAAACGCTAACCCATGAAAACTACAGCCCTTACGGATACGTAAACCTAAAGAACAGATTTTACTACCCTCTACATACACACCAGGTGCCGTGCAAACACGATTGGCCTGAATACCAAAATTCCCTAAAAAATCAATGATGCTTTGCTCCAATCCATTCACTAAACTTTTAACACCTAATTGTTTGCGGCGGATATCGGCTAAAACATAGACAACAAGCTGGCCCGGACCATGGTAAGTAATTTGGCCGCCGCGATCACTCTGAATCACTGGAATCGAAGTGGATTGTAACAAATGCTCGCGGTTTGCGTTTTGCCCCAAAGTAAATACGGACGGATGTTCAACTGCCCATATTTCATCAATGGTGGAGTCGGTGCGGGCATCAGTAAATTGACGCATTTTTTGCCAGACCGTCACATAGTCGACTAAACCTATGTCTCGTACTTGTAAACGCTGCTCAATTCCCTGTTGGTCCACAATTAAGCCGATCCGTGACCAAACCATCGGTTAAAACGTAAACTGACAGCATCCACCATGCGTGACCAAATACCAGCCTTGGGATTTTCCGTCAATGCAACCAAAGGAGCCGTAGCAATAATCTTATTGTTTTGTATCACTTGCAATTGGCCTAATGCTTTACCTTTTTGAATCGGAGCTTCAACTGTATTAGCCAGATTAAACTTAACCGTTATGCCATTAAATTGGTCACGAGGTAAAGTAAGCGTCAGATTAGAGCTTACACCTACCGCAACTTTATCTTGTTTACCGTACCAGGCGGTAACATAACGAATGGGTTTATTCGCTTGATAAAGTGTGCGTGTTTCAAAAAAGCGAAAGCCATAATTAAGCAATTGCTGTGTATTGTCCGTACGGACTTTATCACTGGGTGCACCCATAATAACCGAAATGATACGCATGCCACCACGTTTCGCCGAAGCAACCAAGCAGTAACCAGCTTCGTCCGTATGACCTGTTTTTAAACCATCTACACTGCTATCACGCCACAACAAACGATTACGATTGGGTTGCGTAATATTATTGAAACTAAATGATTTGAGTGAATAAAGCATATAGGCATTCGGAAAATGTTTAATGGTCGCACGCGCAATCAGTGCTAAATCATGTGCGGTAGTATAGTGGTTCGCATCCGGCATACCTGTACTATCGGTGAAATGGGAATTGACCATTCCCAACGCCTGTGCTTGTTGATTCATCAAGCTGGCAAATGTCTCTTCTGACCCAGCAACATGTTCTGCCATGGCAACGGATGCATCATTTCCAGAAGCAACCACAATGCCGCGAACTAATTGGCTCACCGGCACACGATCACCCACTTGTACAAACATTCGTGATCCGGTCATACGCCATGCTTTTTCACTAATCGTCACCATATCATTGATGCCAATTTGCCCACGTTCAATAGCATTGGCTATGACATACATGGACATAATTTTAGTGGTACTGGCAGGTGGTAATCGTACATCTGCATTAGAACTTGCTAAAACGCGCCCCGTGTCGGCATCCATTAATATATAACTTTTTGCGTCGACAATTGGCGGTGGTGCGATGGTTTGTTGGGGCACAACAACTGGCGGAGCAGCTTGTGGCAGATCATCAGCCTTAGCAGCATTATGGGAAAAGCATATGCTCCATAAAAATGCGCTAGCAAATGTAAGGGCAATTTTTTGTTTAATCATTTTGAACCACCTGTGTAATTTTTCTGGGAAGTGTTGCAAAAATACCTTGATTTTAGCAGAAGTACAAGTATCGATAATATTTATAAAATATTTGAGCGCGGTCGCGGCGGCAGTGTCAACACATCCAATTCGAATTCATCCGGCCGCGACAATGGTCGATGGCTATCACGTAATTCAATCGCATCACTATCAAAACTTGGTTGTGATGTGGGTTGATGAATATAATCATCAAATAAATTAAATTGACCTTTGTGCGTCAAATGTTGTTGGGCTGATTCCAACGCATCAATAAGGGCATAGGCACTTTGTATTTTTTGTTGCAAGCAACAACACTCTTGCTCAATTTGAGCATTTTTTATTCCCAGATCTTGCACCCGTCCACAGGTATTCCATTGACTTTTACCAAACCAAATACCTAAGCCAATCGCAACCCCAACTACCACGGCTAATGCTACAAGACCAATCAGCGTACCCGGCGCAAATAATGCACCAATGCCAAATGCGGGAATCGAAATTAAGCACCAATAAGTACTAATGGTAGCCACCGAAAAGGTAAAACCACGCATAAAGGAATACCAGCAGCGCTTAAGATTCCAAATTAATGGTATCTGCTCTGCATGGGCATCGTGTACACCACGATGAAATCCCGAGAGTTGTGCAGAAACAGTTTCCAATTGCTGCATACAATTATCTAGATGTTGTTCATCTTTATGTGGGTGTGCACTTAGCTGTGTTTTGATTCGATTACAGAGATTTTGTAGTTGCAAACATTCATCATCAGCTACAGTCGTAATTTTCTCACTCATAGGGAATAAATTCTTTTGCAACCGTATTAAATGTGATTGCACAACCTCACATATTTTTTTATATTGTAATTGCCTTGTTAATAATAATGCCTCGACGGTGAAATTACGCTGTATTGCTGCATCTTCTTCATATTTTTTGGAACAATACAAACAGAATGCAATGCTGATGCCCGCAACAATACTAAATGCACTAATTGAAAAGACTACGGCGCTAATAAATAAACTTTCAGCACCCATAATACTACTCAACGCCCAATAGGTAGAAAGTAAGCTCGTGCTCAAACCAACTAAATTTTCCGCAAAGTAGCCGGTTTTATTTTGTTCGTAAAAAGAGATATCAAATGCCTGCTGCAATGAAAATTTATTTACGTCAACATCAAAATCCAAACGAGTACGCTCTTTTAATTGTTTTAATCGTTCAGTTAATTCTTTTAGGATTTTTAATTTTTCAACGTTTGCTTCTTGATCGCGCTCATAAATAATAATTAATTCAGCCAAATTAAATTTGCGTTCTTGGTCACTAAAAAGTGTGCCATAGATTAGTTTAGAATTGTAAGTCAATGTTGCTGGTAATTTTAGTTTGCGCGCCATTGCAGAAGGGCTAAATAAACTTTCAGAAATATGTTCCATTTCAAATACATGTTCGCCTGTGGCTTTTTTAGCAAGCTCTTGCTTTAAATCGAACCATTCATATTTATCTTTTTGCAGCAAGATTGCTAAATAACGCGTTTGCAAAAAATCATTTTTTTGTTTTATATGATTTTGCAAAACTTGATAGCGGCGCAGACCTACAGATACTGCAGCAATAGTTGCCACCACACCAATAACTAAAGGTAACACAACCCCTAATAATGGGCTTGCTGCTAAGAGTGCGCTTAAGCCAAATGCCGGGATCACACTTACAGCCCAATAAATATCAAATATGGCAGAAAATAGAATAAACCCAGAAATAGCACTTGTCCAAAAGATACCACTACCTCTCGGCGTTTCACTTGGATTTGGTTGTCCATAAGCATAACGATTTTTTGTGCTCGCATGCAAAGCGGCTTGTCTTGCATAAGCGCAACTTTTACTTACTTTATCGAGAAATTGCTTAATTTTGAGTGAATGCGGTCTTTTTTTAAGTTTGTTAATTTGAATTTCAAGCAAATGCACATTTTTTGTATTAATTGCTTGATCAAATTCATCTAGATAAAGTGATGCGTGTTGGAGTAACGAACGTAAACAGGCAACCAAATCATTATCAAATAAAACCGTAATCAGTTGATCATGTGCTTCGTTTAATGCAACTTCAGCCTGAAACTGTTGCTCTTGTAAATAAACTTTTTCACGCCTAGATAAGTAATAGATTAAACTCATTAAGCCCAAGCCAAGTAAGATACTTAACCCGGCGACACTCCATGCCAACCAACTGACAAAAAAACCAGCAATCGCTAACATGCTGCCTACAGCCCAGTAAACGCCAACGGTATTACTGGTTGCAACAACGCCAGTTTCATCGGACTCTAATTGATGGCGTGAAGTTACCTGTAAGATTCGATTGATTTGACGCAACGTCAAGTTTTGCGTGTCGGAACCAGATAAGTGGTGTGTGCGATTGGCAATAGCAGCTATTGCATTCGCAATATTTTCTAATTGTATCCTTTGCGGTGTTGTTAATTGCGCCACTTGAAGCTCGCAAAGCCTCATTGTTAATTGCGCTTCAGTCCACATAAGATCCTCAAATTAAACCTATTCATGCATTTCAATTAAACGTATCAAAATATTCAAAAATTATGATACAATTCTATCTCTGAAAGCTTAAGGAAATCTTAATGACGAAATTAATTGCTCGTTATCACTTGTTGTTGCTTGATCATGCACATGTGTCTCTTTTTCCAAAAATCAACGATATGGATTGGGTTAAACAATTTGTTCCCTCAGTCGAAACTCCTGCTGCTGGTACGCATATGATCTGCGTTGCTAAAGCAAATGCCACATACGATGAAATTATCGAAGCTGTTGACCTAAGAAGCATGACCTATAAAAAGGCTAAGCCCCAACTATACAAAAACTACATCACCAAGCTCGCTTTCGATATTCCAGCACTACAAATT
>CAYSGV010000054.1:0-12299 GCA_964430685.1 uncultured Gammaproteobacteria bacterium | reverse complement strand
ATTGTAGTTATTGCATTGTTACATATACTCGAGGCGAAGAAATCAGCCGTCCATTTGATGATTGCCTAGCTGAAATTGTTAGTTTAGCAAACCAAGGCGTGCGCGAAGTTACTTTATTGGGGCAAAATGTGAATGATTACTTTGGTCCCCGACATCGAGGTGAACCTGCTGATTTAGCATTACTCATTCATTATGTTGCGGCAATACCTGGAATTGAACGCATTCGTTTTACAACTTCTCATCCATTGGCGTTTTCCGATCGGCTAATTGAAGCGTATGCGAACGTACCCAAATTAGCCAATCATTTGCATTTACCGGTGCAAAGTGGATCAAACCGCATCTTAGCCATGATGAAACGTGGCTATGGTGTGGAAGAATTTATCGAGAAAATTAATAAACTGAGACAAGTTCGTCCAGATATTAGTGTCACATCAGATTTTATTATTGGTTTCCCAACTGAAACCGAAGATGATTTTTTAGCAACCATGCAATTGGTGGATACCATTGGTTTTGATCAATCATTTAGCTTCATCTACAGTCAGCGTCCAGGTACACCAGCAGCATTGTTGGTAGACAATATTGATTTAGCAACGAAGAAAACGCGTTTAAGTATGTTGCAAGAAAGACTCAAATTTTTTGCTGATCGCATTAGCGCTAACATGGTAGGACAGACACAAAAGATATTGGTAACAGGTCCATCTAAAAAAAGTAGTGCTGAATATTCTGGCCGTACGGAAAACAACCGTGTGGTCAATTTCGCATTGCCCGAGTGGCTAATTAAGCAATTGCCCTCAGTTGATTCATTAACAGGTCGTTTTGTTACAGTAAATATAACCAAAAATTTAAATTATACCCTGCGTGGTGAAGTAATTGAGGTAGAGGGTTGTGAAAAAATTGCTAAACTTATTAATAGAGAAAGTAATGAGGGAGGCTGTTAAAACTTGGACATAATACGCGAATTGACAAGTATTGATTTATTACCTGAAGATAATGAACGCTTGGCAAATCTTTATGGTCAATATAATGAGCATTTGCGCCAGATCGAACGCCATCTAGGGGTCGAAATCAACCAACGTGGCAATACCATACAGATCATTGGGCTAGCACAATCTGTGGCTATAACAGCTGAAGTGCTCAAACAGCTCTACCTGGAAACGCAAACAGGTGAGCAGCTCACCCCAGCAAAAATACACCTCTTCTTACAGGAAACAGATAATCATTTTTCTAGCAGTAAATCATCGCCTAAAGAAGACATTCAAATTATTCGTACTGCAGGCGGCATGATTAAACCTCGTACCCCTAATCAGCGACTTTATGTACAAAGCATTCAAAAATTTGATATTAGTTTTGGGGTAGGGCCAGCAGGAACGGGCAAGACTTATTTAGCAGTCGCTTGCGCGGTAGCCGCTTTGGAGAAGGATGAGGTCAAACGAATTTTACTCGTGCGCCCAGCTGTTGAAGCAGGCGAGCGCCTAGGGTTTTTACCTGGTGACCTAGCACAAAAAGTCGACCCCTATTTGCGCCCACTGTATGATGCGCTTTATGAAATGCTTGGTTATGATAAAGTGGGAAAATATATTGAACGTGGTGTTATTGAAATTGCACCACTTGCCTACATGCGTGGACGAACCTTAAATGATGCTTTTATTATTCTTGATGAGAGTCAAAATACAACCAAAGAACAAATGAAAATGTTTTTAACACGCATCGGATTTGGTTCAAAGGCTGTTATCACGGGCGATATCACTCAGGTTGATTTGCCACGTGGAACAGAATCAGGTTTACGTCATGCTGTTGCCGTTTTAAAAGATATTCAAGGAATTAGTTTTACCTTTTTACAAAGTATCGATGTGGTCAGACACTCATTGGTACAACAAATTATTGAAGCCTATGAAGCCGTTGAAAATGCTAAAACAAATAGTAAAACTTAAGTTAACCATTCAAAATCCAGCGCACTATTTGGACATACCAAATAAAGCAGAAATGCGTCGGTGGATCATCTGTGCACTGCAAGATAAAGTTAACCATGCTACCATTACTGTGCGCGTTGTTAATCCACACGAAAGTCAAATGCTAAACGAGCGTTACCGTAAGAAAAACAACCCAACGAATATTCTTTCATTTGCATATGATATCGAAGACAATCAAGCGCGCGGTCAATTAGAAGGTGATTTAGTGATCTGTGCTGAAATTGTGGCAAAAGAAGCACTTGAACAACAAAAACCAATAATCGCCCATTGGGCGCATTTAATTGTACATGGTATATTACATCTAATTGGTCTTGACCATGAGTCTGAGAAAGAAGCAAAATACATGGAAAGTTTAGAAATATTATTATTAGCGCAACTAGGCTATCGCAACCCTTACGCGCAAAATTTAGGAGAGAATCATGTCTGATGAATCGTATAATCCATCTGGCAACTCGGAACCGTTACGGTGTAAAAATCATGATAAACGGAAAATAAGTGTTAGATGGCTAGAACGCTTAAGTGAAATTTTGTTGCGCGAGCCCAAAGATCGTGACCAATTGATTGCCTTACTCTATGATGCGGAAGAAAGACAATTACTCGATCGTGAAGCATTACGAATGATAGAAGGCGTTATTCGTATCTCTGAATTTCAAGTACGAGATATAATGATTCCTCGTTCACAAATGGTCGTTGTTGAACATAATGCATTGCCTGAAACATTTTTGCCATTAATCATTGAATCTGCTCATTCACGGTTTCCAATTATTGGTGAAAGTCGGGATGAAGTAGTGGGAATCTTATTGGCCAAAGATTTACTACGTTATAATTGGGATGATAAAAATCAACCATTTAATTTTAGCGAAATTTTACGACCAGCAATGTTTGTTCCACAAAGTAAACGCTTAAATGCATTATTGCGTGAGTTTCGTCAAAATTATACCCACATGGCAATTGTAGTCGATGAATATGGTGGTGTTTCAGGCTTAGTAACCATTGAGGATATCTTAGAAAAAATCGTCGGCAATATTGAAGATGAATACGATACCGAAGAAGAAGATGCCAATATTAAAAAACAAAATGAAACATTATACATAGTGAAAGCAGCAACACATATTCATGAATTCAACGAACAATTTGATGCAAAACTTTCTGAAGAAGAATTTGATACGATTGGCGGCTTGGTTACTAATTTATTTGGTCATTTACCTGCGGTAAGTGAAACGATCACTTATGATAACTTTGAATTTAAAGTATTAAGCACGGATGCGCGGCGCGTGAATTTATTGCAAGTCAAAATTATTGCACAACCATAGCTTTAATCTTATAAAATGGTGACATTCATCAAGAAGTAACCTAATGTTCCGCTAGCAAGCATGAGCAAAATAAATATACTCGCACCTAATCCCAAACGATTGCGGTTGAATAATCCGAGCAGTGCGAGTTTTGAGATAATACTCGCAATAACTGCATAAATCACAGCTATTTGTGCGGACTGAAAATCGATTTTGTGCTCGGAAAATAAATTCACATCTGCAAAACTAATACTGCGCAGATCGAATAAACCACCCAAAAAGGAAGTTACTTGTACGCCTTGGTTGCCTACAACATTACTCACCACACCAACAATAATTAAAAACAAACATAATATTGCTGCGCGCGATAACACGGACCGCAATTCTAATGGACTCTCTGCTAAATCTAGTAATTGGTGATTATGACCATTTTTCAAAATGAGTAATGACAATAAACCACCAACAATAATCATACAGCCTAATATGGGCAATAAAGAATGTGCAAGGGTCGCTGATACCGCATATAAAATGATGGTGGCTTGTAACAAACTAGCCACCGTTGCAAGTGTTGCGCCAGCAATACAAGGACGTAATTTTGCTGATGATGCTCCATATAATTTGGGTAATTGAATAAACATGAGTGTGCTAGACACTAACCCCCCAAAAAAACCAGTAAGTGCTATACCCATACGATGTCCAAAAATGCGAATAGCGATATACCCAGTAAACTGCAGTACCGAAATAATTGCCACCAATACACCAACACGTTGTGGATTAAATATGCCATAGGGGTCAATGCTACGATTAGGTAGAAACGGCAAAATTCCAAATAAAATAAATAGAATAAGAATGGTCGCTTTTATTTCATTGGGCTGAAGTGTTTTACGAGAAAATCTATGCAATGTTTCACGTGAAGAAAGGATAAGTAAAATAATACACGCTAAAATCGCTACGAGTAGGGGTTCTTGTGGTGCTATATAGCCAAGGACAAACACTAAGCCAGCAGCAAATTCTGTGGTTAAGCCCACTTTTTGCACATCTTCCAATGCCGATTGCGTTGCGCGATAGTAACCGAGGAGGATCCCAAATAAGGTAAATAGGGTAATAACCGCAGCTACAAGGATGTTTTGCACGCTGGCCGTTAAGCAGCCCAGCAAAGCCAACAAACTGAATGTGCGTACCCCCATGGTCGTTCTTTTGGGTGATTGACTACGCTCACGCTCAATCCCTATCAATAGACCAATCATGTTGGCCACAATGAAGGGTTTGACTGTCTCTAAAATGTCGGTCATGGTAACATCCTGGTATTATCCTAAATTTATTTATATATTATGGACCATTTGCTAGAAAATGTGCGCTTCAACGTATAAAATTCATGCTTTTGGTTGAAGACAAGGATCTAATATGCTGGACCCCAAATTACTGCGCGCCGACCCAGATTTTGTTGCGCAACGTTTAAAAATTCGTGGCTATGTCTTCGATATCGAATATTTTCAAACATTAGAAGCCCAACGTAAGTCACTACAAACCAAAACTGAAAGTTTACTCAATGAACGTAACACGCTTTCTAAAGAAATTGGAAAAGCCAAGCAACAGGGTGGGGATGTGACTGCCCTAATGAACAAGGTAAACCATTTATCGGCCGAGCTAGATAAATTCAAGCAGCAATATGAGACTGTCCAAACAGAACTGGATGCTTTTGTAGCCACTGTGCCCAATATTCCCCACGAATCAGTCCCTCCGGGCAAATCAGACGAAGAAAATTTAGAAATTCGCAAGCAGGGTGTACCGACGCAGTTTTCCTTTCAAGCCCGCGACCATGTTGATTTAGCTGAAAAAAACAAATCTATGGATTTTACCGTAGCTGCAAAAGTATCGATGAGCCGCTTTGTCGTGCTGCGTGGTCAACTTGCCCGCTTGCAACGTGCTTTGGTCCAATTTATGCTCGATGTCCATACGCGAGAACATGGCTACCAAGAACTCTACGTACCCTATTTAGTAAATCGTCAGTCACTTTTTGGTACTGGTCAACTCCCTAAATTTGCTGACGACCAATTTAACGTCGACTACGATCCATCTCTAGTTTTAATCCCAACAGCAGAAGTCCCCATCACCAATCTCGTGCGTGATGAACTACTAGAAGCGTCTAGCTTGCCGTTAAAATATACAGCACATACACCTTGTTTCCGTAGTGAAGCAGGATCTTATGGTAAAGATACCCGTGGCATGTTCAGGCAACATCAATTTGAAAAAGTAGAACTCGTACAAATTGTTGAGCCTCAAAATTCGTTCAGTGCCCATGAAGAGTTAACACATCATGCGGAAACGATTTTACAAAAGTTGGGTTTACCTTATCGTATCGTTTTACTGTGTGGTGGCGATCTGGGTTTTTCTTCAGCTAAAACATATGACTTAGAAGTTTGGCTACCTGGCCAACAACGTTATCGAGAAATATCTTCTTGCAGTAATTTCGAAGCTTTTCAAGCACGGCGTCTGCAAGCACGTTATCGCAATCAACAATCAGGCAAAAATGAATATGTACATACTTTAAATGGTTCGGGTTTAGCGGTAGGGCGAACGTTAATTGCTATCATGGAAAATTTTCAGGATGAAAGAGGGCAGGTGCATATACCAGAATGCCTATGGCCCTATATGGGAGATTTACGAAAAATTGATTTTATGAGTTAAACGTTTGCGCTCTTTAAAAAGCGGGTAAAAATAGAAAGTTATTTTTTATTAACAGTTAACAGAGATTGAATATAATGCGTCAACAAATTATTAAAACAAACCAGTTATCTGAGCAACAGTTCAGTGATGTCTATCGCTTAGTTGAAACTTGTACGGCAACAGATGGCTATTCAATTAAAATGTATTGGGATATTATCCAAAAAAGAACAGGACAATATTATTCTGATTATTTATTTTATCTCGATGAAGAATTGGTTGCTTATCTCGCTTTGTTTCGTTTTAAAGCAGATGCTATTGAAATTATTACCTTGGTTAATCCGATGCAACGCCGTCATGGCTTAGCCAAAAAGCTTTTTACTGAGGCTTTTGACGAATTAAAGAGACTGCAAGCGCAACAGCTTTTGATCATTTGTAACAGACAAAATCAATCATTACTAGAATATTTGCAACTGCAACCAATTACATTTGATCATAGTGAAGAACAATTAAAAGTGAGCAATTTTGATATCAAGATTGAAAATTTACCTGCAGTTCATTTACAGCGAGCCGGGCAACAAGATATAAACGAACTGATGACCATTCATGCTGATTGTTTTGGTGGCGAACCCATTTCTCACCAAGCTTATATTCAAAACTCTTTAGATGATCCGCGTTACAAAGTTTGGTTATGTATCCATAACCAACAACCGGTAGGAAAAGTACACATTTATGTGTCACCCACGAATGAGGTGTTGATTCATGATTTAGGTATCAAATCAGAGTCTCGTTTGAAACACATGGGTAGTGCAATGTTGTTATGCTTATTGTCTGAACTGAAAAAATCAGGTTATCAATATGTCACTGCCGATATTTATTCGAATGTACCTGGACTAATACATTATTACCAAAATTGTGGTTTTTCCATCATTAACCAATATGATTTTTGGCGTATTGCGCTTTCGGACTGTATTTTTTTCTTAAATAAGGCAAAATGAGAGACATGTTATTCAATGAAAATAAACAAGGGAGATCAACCTGTGGCTAATCGTTTATCAATCATCGTTGCAACCGGTGCATTTGTTTGTGCAGGGCTCTTCGCACATGCACACGCGGCAGCTAAACCGGCACAATTAACAACTGACGAAGCAAAGTTAAGCTATACATTAGGCGTTGATGTTGGCATGCAATTTAAAAAGCATGGTATTCAAATCGACCCAGCAACATTTGCCCGTGGTATACAAGATAGTATGCACAACAATCCATTGCTGCTCTCCCAAGAAAGTATGGATGAGATCTTGTCATCGTTCCATAAATTATTAGCTTATAAAAAGGAGCAAGAATTTAAGCAACGCGGCGAAGAAAATGCAGCATTAGGCAAAGAGTTTTTATCATTCAATGCCAAAAAATCTTCAATTCATAGTACTGCGAGTGGATTGCAATATAAAATCATTAACAAAGGTAAAGGTACAAAACCAACCGATACTGATATTGTAACTGTTAATTATGTTGGTAAATTACTGAACGGTCGAGTATTTGATGATTCGTACCGAACGGGTAAGCCCGTGAGTTTTGCTGTTTCTGAAGTGATTCCAGGTATGACTGAAGCACTAAAAATGATGAAACCTGGCGCCGAATGGGAATTATATATTCCACCTGATCTCGCTTATGGTGCTCGCGGCATTGGTTCAGACATTGGTCCAAATGAGACATTGGTTTTTCGTGTAGAATTGCTCAGCGTTAAAACCAATAAAAATACAAATTAAATCATTAAGGAAACAATATGTCCGAGCAACAAGATCGGTGGTTAGCTATTTTTAACAAAAAAATGTTTCTGATGTTTGTGCTCGGATTTAGTTCAGGTTTACCTTTCACATTGGTTGGCACAACCTTACAAGCATGGTTTACCGTTGAAAATGCATCACTAGTTGTAATTGGCTGGCTCGGATTATTGTCACAACCTTATATATTTAAATTATTATGGGCACCGTTGCTTGATCGATATTCACCTCCTTGGCTTGGACGCAGACGTGGTTGGCTGCTTTTGATTCAACTCAGTTTAGCCATACTGTTTTTTATCATGGCTTTATTACATCCTAAAACTTCAGCAATAATGCTCTTTTGTATCGCTTTCCTAGCTGCTTTTGCAGCTGCATCACAGGATATCGTTTTAGATGCCTACCGTACAGAAAGGTTAACAGAACGCGAACGAGGTTTTGGTTCAGCTGTTTATATTGGTGGTTATCGTATTGCGATGCTGGTCTCAGGTGGATTGGCAATATTAGTTGCTGCACGATTCGGTTGGCATAACATGTATATATTGATGGCATTACTCATGTCTATAGGCATTATTGCCACATTCTGCGCCAAAGAACAAAGTATTTCATTTACGCCGAAAACAGATCTTTGGACATCATTTACCGGACCTGTTAAAGAAATTTTTCAGCGTCGCAGTGTGATCTATATTTTATTGTTTTTAACTCTATATAAAACTGGCGATCATTTACTGAACGCAATGCTCATGCCATTTTTGTTACGTGAATTACAATTTACTAAAGAAATCGTTGGTTTTGCCACCGGATTCTTTGGCCTCGGTGGCACACTGGCAGGCATATTTATTGGTGGACTATTGTTAGCGCGTTTTAAATTAACTTCTATGCTCATTTTGTTTGCTCTATTACAATCGGGCACCATTTTATTTTTTATCGCATTAGATCAAGTGGGTCCAATTAAAGAACTGATGTATTTTGCCATCAGCGCTGAAAGTTTTTGCAATGGTTTAGGCACAGGTGGTTTAGTCGCACTCATGATGGAATTATGTGATAAACGCTTTACAGCAACTCAATTTGCATTATTTTCTGCTTTGACGAATATCACCCGTATGATCTTTGCTCCATTTATTGGCAACTTTGTTGAACAATTCGGTTTTGGTCAATATTTCGTACTCGTGTTTTTAGCCTCTCTACCGGCACTGGCTATATTACTTTGGCAACGCAACATGTTTGCAAAACCTGTACCCATCAATGCTTAAGAATAGTGACGAATTAAAATGCAACAAATAAATTCAAATTCACCTACACCCACAGATAGCCAAGACGAAAATAAACGGGTATTAGGCTTGTGGCCATTAACAACTTTAGTTACCGGCAACATGATTGGCTCAGGTATTTTTTTACTACCCGCTTCATTGGCTGCTTTGGGTAGTATAGGTATGTTGGGTTGGCTCATTACCGCTACCGGCGCAATTGTCCTTGCCTGCCTTTTTGCACGTTTAAGCTTTATGCTACCGCGGACAGGTGGTGCTTACAGTTATTGTCGGGCCGCTTTTGGTAATTTTATTGGTTTCCAAGTTGCCTTTAGTTATTGGATTCAAACCTGGGTAGGTAATGCAGCAATAGCCTTAGCATTTGTGGGTTATCTGGCAACGTTTTGGCCACCATTGGTAGATAATCCCTTGTACACATTTATTGCTGCGAGCAGCGCCGTTTGGGTATTAACGGGCATCAATATATTAGGCGTGCGTGAAGCGGGTTGGACACAAATCATCACCACTGTCTTAAAATTAGCACCACTTATCTTAATTATTATCTTAGGAATTTGGTATATCGAACCCGGCAATTTTCTACCCTTTAATAGAAGCGGACAATCCAATTTTATTGCTATCTCGAGTGCAGCGACACTTACATTATGGTCTTTTATCGGCTTAGAAGCAGCCACGGTACCTGCGGGTGCGGCCAAAAATCCGCAACGAGATATTCCACGCGCAACCATTATCGGAACTTTAATCGCAGCACTGGTTTATATATTAAGCACTATTGTGGTATTTGGGCTGCTGCCTAATCAAAGCCTTATTTCTTCAAATGCACCATTTGCCGACGCTGGCTTTGTTGTCTTTGGCAAGTGGGCTGCTGCAATCATTGCGATAGGCGCTGCAATTTCCTGTTTTGGCGCATTAAATGGCTGGATTCTCGTGCAGGCGCAAGTGCCTTATGCTGCCGCTGAAGATAAGTTATTTCCCCGAATTTTTACCCGCTGTAACAAGCATGGTTCACCCATTTATGGTTTAATTATCTCTAGCGCCTTAGTTACATTCCTGCTCAGCTTAAATATTAATAAATCCTTGGTTAAACAATTCACTTTTGCTATATTATTAGCCACATTGGCATCTTTAGTCCCCTATCTCTATACAGCAATGGCCTATTTCTTAGTGAATCGTAAACAAAACGAAAAAGTAACGGTAAAACATAAACAACTATTTGTATTCATCGCCATTGTTGGATTTTGCTATGCGTTTTGGGCCATATCGGGAGCAGAGAAGGATACAGTTTTGTATGGTATGATGTTAATGTTTGCAAGTTTACCATTGTACGCTTGGATACAATGGCGTAATAAACATGCCGGCTGATAATTTATAAATGCCGGACCCTAGTTACCAGTGAACATTTGATGCGATTATTTGTAAAATTTTGCCTTTATATTTGTTGTGTCATCATGCTAGTTGTACAGATTAGTTACGGTGCGGAAGAGACGTACGTACATTTTGACAAGCCTAAGACAGCACGCACATTCAACCAAGTGGCAACACCCCGAGCAACACACAAATTAGCCAATATTCCACTTGATCAAGCCAGTAGTTTCACCGCAGCCTATAGGCAACTTGCTAATGCGCGCAAAGCCAATGTGTTGGCCGAGCAATATTTAGAACGTCGCGAAATTGATTTTGAGCAATTCAAAATTAACGACGAACAAATTCCTATTTCTAAAAATGAATTACCTGATGCAGAATTTGATGTTTTAAGTGCGCGCGCAAATTTAGGTGATATGATGTTGCGCCTTGCTGAAGCAAAACGTTTGGTTGAGTTATCGCAAAATCGGATTTCCAGCTTACAAGAACAAATTCATGCACTCAAATTAGTTGCCAGAATAAGTGAATACAATGCCAATAGAGTTAGTCAATTACAAAAGCAGGTTGATTTTGAAAATGCAATGCTTGATCTAGCCAGTACGCGTGTAAATATATTAACGACATCGGTACAAATAGCCCAACAACAATTAAAACTGGAAGAGCAATTCTATCAACTCATTCAAACGCGCTTTCTGGCTCAAAAAAATCAAATCGCACATAATCAACTAGAGCAAACTATTTTAAGTTTGCAAAGGCAACAAGAGTATTGGCTAAGAACATTAGCCATAGCACAGGAACAATTATCATTACAAGTACAATATAATTTACGTCATAATCATAAAACATTATCCAGTAAAAGTTTAATGTCAATCAATAAATTTCAACAAAATAAAGAAGCTCTGGAATTTAAAATATTCGAAGCAAACGAGCGCAGCGATCTACTCGATCAAGAAATGGCATTAACTAAAATGCATTATGATCAAAAAGCCATTAATCAGAAGCTCACTGCAACAGCAAGTGTCAATGAATTAAATACGCAGGTAAAACAATTACAGTATTTGCAAAATGAAGCCAACTCAACCTTACAATTACTCTATCAAAAACAAGCATTTTTGAAAAAGCGATTAGATTTAGTTCCGGCAGGAACTTCAGGTGAACATGATACTAAAATCTTAACCGATCTTCTGCATTTAACACAGACACAACAAAATAAAATGTGGAATATCATTAAAAGTATCAGGTTAGAAAAAAAATATGCTAATGAATTAATCAAACAGAGCATTGCAAAAAAACAACAACTTCCTGGTTTGAATTTAAATGAATGGCAACAGTTGGGCAGTGAATTAACGTTGATTCCAACATTTATTTGGCTTGCAATGGTTGGCTTTGTTGAAAATCTCGTTTCACATGCCAAAAATTTTACCATCTGGCTCTGGTTGGATATTTTAATAGTAAGCGCATTGGGTTTTGCTACAGCACAATGGTCACGTAACTATCTAAATAATTTACTTAAGTCCGGTCACTACAGAATTGTGCCCAAACGGCTATTGAGAAATATTCAAACCATACTTCTAAAATATGTGAATCGCAACATTTTGCCACTGATTTTCTTCATTACAATCATACTGCTATTAGTTGTTAGTTCCTTTACTTTGCTTACTTTAAAACCGTTACTATTATTGGCTGCTGTTTGGTTGCTATTTAGTTTTTTAATTCACCTCGCTCGTATCTGGCTGGTTGAATCAACCACAGATCAACAAGGTCAAGATGTTAAATTATACATCCGTCTAAAATGGTTGCTTATCTCAAGTGGAATATTCACCGCCATATTGATTACCATCGATCAATTGCCATTAGCTTATACTGTACATGATTTATTTCATCGTATATTCATGTTCATTGTATTAATTTTTGCAATTATTTTTCTAATTTTTTGATTCATTTATTGTATTTTATTCATTAATTTAT
>CAYSGV010000053.1:0-12349 GCA_964430685.1 uncultured Gammaproteobacteria bacterium | reverse complement strand
AATCAGGAATTGGAGAGATATCTTCCAGCATGAGGAAAATCATCTCTCCACCAAGGGCAAGAACAGATAAAAGTCCTGAAAATACTTCGCTGATAATAGAACCCTTATCCCCCCGTCGTAATGAGCTATACCCGCGTGCTTCACTTTCGCCAAGAAATAATGCAAAACTACAGCCGCCAAATTCATTCAAACAACGCGGCATTTTAAAAATCCGTAATGCTACAGAAGATGTAAGTGCGATAGATTATAAAGCTAAACCTACATCTATGGTTGAGACAATTGCAAAAGATAGTCCTGAAATTACATCTCAATCATATTTTGTATCCATGCCGCCTATCAATTTGTTCATAACAAATGAACTCCGTCCCCCTGCTAACGCTGCTCTCGCCTTAGCGTCATCAGATGTTGCGAGCGAAACTGCTACAACTCCCCATATTCCGCCACAAGCAACTACGCCCTATGAACTAAAGCCACCTGTTTCGTCTGTAGAAAGTGTTACAACCACCGACATTCTTCCCTCACCAAACATTGTCAAAAATACAATAACGCAAAAACAAATTCGTTTCGCCGATGATTGTCATCCCATTAAATTAAGCGCCGAAGCAAAATCCAATCAGTCTAACAATAATCAAACCAATCCCTTTCAAACACAAGCACAACACAAACAGGATGCACAAACTGAACACCTGGTCACCATCATTAAGAATGATAATATTGATGCCTTCCAAAAATATTATAAAGAAAGTGGTACTGGGCCTGATTACAAACTACCTGGATTTGGTCGCCCTTACATTATCCAAGCTTTCTTATCTAATGCCGGACAAATTTTTATCTTTTTATTACAAGAGAACGCTAATCTTGATGCTAGAACCAGTTTCGGGAAAAATCTTACTGATTATATCTTTGAAGATAAAACCAATGAGCGCATCGCATTTTTAAAACATATCCAAGAAAGATTGATTGCGAAGATGAGTACCAGTCGAATCAATCTGAGTTTATTTCAACCTGAGTTAACGTCTAACACAAGTGTTAATCATTCTCTGCCTGTGCCAGATAAACAAGTAGAAAAATTAAAAAATAGAAAAGGTTTAATGAATGAAAATACTGTCAAATACATACTTCCCAAGCAAATTCTCGAAAAGTATGAGATAGCTAAAGCAATTGATTTCTTTGATGCCATGGCACAAATTTTAAATGCAAATAATATTACAAACCCACATACTGATAAATCATTACGAAAGCTTTGTTCTGATTTTTATAGATTAAATAAGCGCTTTGTGAATAAATTAAATACTACACAACATGGGAAAAGTTATGCAGACAGAGAAGATTATCTTTTTGTACAGTATACAGCTGAGGATTGTGAAAAAGATAACCTGGGCAGAAATCCGATATTAGGCGTGCCTGAAATAGAGGGAATAATTTTATGTAATCAACTTTCTCTTGATGCAATATGTGTAATTGAAATTTCAGAAATTCCAAATACAAAATTACATAAGACCACATTTTATTTGGTGAATAAGGAAGCGTATAATAAAATCAGCGAAAGACATGCCAAAATATTACTGCAAAATGCAAGTATCCCCACATTAATAATGGAGCACAATCAAAATAATTTACATATTGTACCACTTTTAAAAATTAGTACAGGATTTGTTAAAGCATCTACTACCCAAACAAATGATCGCTCTAGATTAAAAAACGCTCAAAAAAGATTTGATCAGATAGAAACAGCTTTTATGCAAAAACTGAAAGCAAGAGGCTTAACAGTTCGCTTTAAAAGAAACATTAAGATATTAGCAAGTACTGACATCTCTGAGATAGGCAAAAAGCATGAACAATCAATAGAGCTAGTACAGTTAGTATATGATTTGTGTATAGGAAAGTATCGTTCACCTGAGATAGACTCAGCATACTCAGATGAAATGAGTGTGTTCGATGAGCGCACAATTCAAGAGATTGTCGTAGGTCTCTTAGCGAATACTGGGCCTCATGTAATCGTTAAATTATTAACAGATTTATTTCCTCATTTTTTTGGAGTTGAAAGACTAATTGTTTTGTTTATAATTAAAGAAATCATTGCTCGAGATAGATTCCATTCCTGCTACCACAGCAAACAATTTTGTGATGATACATTACCTGCTTTTTTCAATGCATCAAAAGAGTTCATGGATGATTTTCGTCCAGATTTTCAAGAGATGATTAGACTACAGAAAAAGATTGACCACCCATTC
The DNA here is from genome assembly GCA_964430685.1 of uncultured Gammaproteobacteria bacterium. Lineage (GTDB taxonomy): Bacteria > Pseudomonadota > Gammaproteobacteria > CAYSGV01 > CAYSGV01 > CAYSGV01. The sequence continues at coordinate 10,115 of CAYSGV010000053.1, read as the reverse complement.
GTGCGTGCAGCGAATAAATTAGAAACATTTATTTCGAAATACGATAATACCAAACAAAGCGTTTCAACAAAAGATCATAAATTACTTGCCGATCAATTGCGAGACTTGACCAACCAATTTTTGCGCACTTTTAGATTATCTGAGTTAGTAAATCTAGCTTTCAGTAAAAGGAACTGTGCTGAACTTGCACCAACAGTGGTTGGTCAAATTTCATTATTTAATAAAATCTCGCAATTCTTCACTATTGGTATTTTGCAACAACATTCAGATAAGGACAGAAGGGCCTATATAAAATTGTGCATTACTACGATAGATGAGTTAATTAATGGCAACCCTGGCGACCTAAATTCTGCAATGGCAATCTCCTCTGCGCTTGAGAACCGAATCGTGACGCGATACTTGAATGAATTTCAACGTCATGACAGCGATACGTTCAGCATGTGGGAAAACGCACAGAATGCATTGAATTGTCAAAAAAAGTTAGCTGAGCTCCGAAAAATTATGGATACTCACAACCGGCTTATTTATCCGTATCTGGGAATAATTACGAGAGATCTGACTTTCGGCAGTGAAAATACACATTTGATAAGTAAAGTTTCCTTTGAGGGAAAAGAATTTCTGAAACTTATTAAACTTCAAGGCATCGTATGGGGTAACACCTCTTGCCTTGCCGAAAGTAATTTAAATTTCCTGCTTAATCAACAAAAAGAAATGACTGATGATGAACTCGAATTATTAGCAATGAGAGCCCATCCAACACCACTTCGTTTATTTGTAATTTCGACTTTATCTCATCTGTCAAAAATGATTGAAATATATATCGAGAAAAATCTCACATTAAAAGTCATTGATGCACAGAAAAAACAAATTGAAGGGCACGACGCTATCCAGTCGGTATACAGCTGGCTAAAAGAAAAAGTTGCAGAAGGTAGTATTAATAAACTTGCTGATATAGACATATTTATAACGAAATTAAAACACTTGCCTAATGCCAGTGACAGCGTGGAATTTTTCCACAGAGAATTTAAGCGATGGTTAAAATGCCAACCCGCTGAAGCAGCTTATATGTCGAAATCGAATCATCTAACGCTTTTCAGTCGAACGGTCGATAGAGATCAGAGTGAGGTTAAAAAAGGAAAAGAGCGTGTTGAGGATATTGGTGGCCCACGGATATAAATGTCTAAATGTGGGTGGGCTAAGGAGCTCTTGCTTCGTGTCCGCGGAATATATATGCTGCTAAAATCATTTTTTATAATGTGATGCTGAGAGACACGAAATCATGGACCCTGTTAAATATCTTGTATCCTAGCTCACTCACTTAAATATTAATATTTACTATGATACAACATCTGCAAAAACTTCCTCGAGATTTTTACGATCGCCCCACGATCGAAGTGGCACAAGATTTATTAGGAAAATATTTAATTTACGAACATAACAACGTTGTGCGAATAGGCAAAATTGTTGAGGTTGAAGCTTACTTAGGACCACACGATTTGGCTGCACATTCTGCGAAAGGCTTGACCAAACGCACACAAGTAATGTTTGGCCCGCCCGGTTATGCTTATGTTTATTTAATTTATGGCATTTACTATTGTATGAATATTGTCACTGAGAAAGAAGGTCATGCATCGGCAGTTTTATTACGTGCTTTAGAGCCAATTCAAAATATAGATTTGCGTACACAAGGCCCAGGATTACTTTGTAATGCGATGCATATTACCACTCATCTCCATGGCCATGATTTATTATCAGACAATTTTTATATTGCCGAGCATCTTGAATCAAAACCTCATCAAATTATTAAACGCCCACGCATTGGTGTTGACTATGCTAAACATTGGGCCCGCCGACTTTTACGCTTTTATATTAAAGGGAACTCTTTTATTTCTAAACCTTAAACAGCAAACTTAATATTGACGCTTGTTAGCGTCAATATAAGGGACCTCCGATGCAATTGATTTTTTGGCAACATCATTAGCAGATAATGATTTTGAAAAATCGCAGTTCAATTTATCTTAATTTATGTATTTGACAATTGAAAACTCACATTGACACATTAGATCGGATAGAGCCTCTTTGGGCGAAAACTGACGTTATCATCTGGATTGTACTGTCGGAATTTGCGCCTGGAACGGTAATAGGCAATGCGTTGATTTTTACATTAGAAATACAATAGGGAATCACTACCTAAGGAAATCCTTATATTATCCTGTTGCTAGCATTAGGTTTTTTAAGTAAAATGGGCGGCCTTACGGGTTTAAACTTTTTTATAAATCATTAAGTTACATTAAAAATACGCCGGACCTAAATCATGCCCAATAGAGCAAAATTGCCAACGACCGCTGCGAATCCTGAAAACGCATCTCCTATACCAGTAGATGTTTTACGCATCATTTTAACATTTGCCTTTGGTACAACAGATGCAAAAACATTTGTCAGTATTGCACTTGCTTCAAAACAGTTTTATCAATTAACACAATGTTTTGATTTATACCGTCTCGTCATTCAACGCGATTTGACTCTACGGCCATGTATACAGGCGGGCGAATCAACAAAGGCCTTCTACCAAAAATATGAACCATACTTGTTGGCATTACGCACACCATCCTATCATTCACAAGATTTAATATTTTATGCTGCTCAATATGGATTAGAGCAGAGTTTACGTCGGCTACATAAAGCCTTATCACCATCAGAAAGAAGAACAGCTGTTATGCTACTTGATGAGAATGGCGAAAATCCGCTTCATCTGAGCGTACGACGTAAAAATATTGCAGCATTAAGGTGTTTATTGACGTTTCTAGATTCCGCAGAAGATAAAAATACTTTAGTCATGCAATTAAATGCTAACTTACAAAATCCAGTTCACCATGCAGCCCTGACCGGTAGTTTAGAGATATTAATTGCATTGTTCATGTGTCTTACTTCTACAGAAAATCAAATGAGCGTGGTTATGCAAAGAGATCGTAACGGTGCATGGCCCCTTCATTATGCCGCACAAAGTGGCGTTTCTCAGGCTATTTTTTACATCCTTGCTAACATACCACACGACCAAAGATTCACTCAAAGCAGACAACCGGATAACAATGGCATGACTCCTATTCATTGGGTTTCGCGAAGTGGCAATCAAAAAGCCATAACCACGTTATTTGACCTTAATGATTCTATTGAAGAAAGGCGAATGATCATTACGCTACCCGATCATAGCGGATCAACATCGTTCCATTATGCTGCTATGAGCCATAATCCTGATGGAATGAATCTATTACTTGCTACGCTTAATTCAGATTTTGCAAGAGAAACTGCAGTAACATCGGGTAATACAAATGGTAGAACACCTATTCATTTGGCTGCAGAAAATGGCTCTGATAAGATACTGTCTTGTTTGCTTGAGTGTATTCCCTCTGGCGCAAGACGAAGTAGACAATTATTTCGTAGAGATGATAAGAAATTTTCGCCTATACACTATGTATTAACCAGCGAAAAATCAAATATCGATCTTTTGTCCTTGGTATTTAGCCACCTTTCCGCAGCTCAAATTAGTCAATGCATCAATTTGTGGTATAAATGTTTTAGGGAAAATAAAACAGGAAATAAAATATTTACGCCACATGAATTATTACAAGCGATACCACAAACCATTCTCATTCAAAGTTTGCAAAAACGAAATAGCCTGAGCAGAATTATCCAAGCCATTCCAGAATTAAATCAAGCTTACCATGATAAGCAACAACAAACGAGCATTTTTGCAAATGATTTAGTAAATACCCTATTCAATTCAAACAAATCTAAACGTAACTCTTTTCCATCCGCAGAACGAAACAGCCAAGAAAGAAGCGCTACGATTACACATGTGTCGAAACGTTCTCGGGGACAGTGAACTCTTGTGCCACAGCAAATCCGGCTTAATATATAAGGGATTAAGTAACAGCTTGCAACATTTCATAACTTAAAAATAGATGCTTGCAGCACTGTAAAAGATGACTTTAGGACAACCTATTAAAACAAGCCTGGCGGATATTTTTTCCATTGGCCTCCAGATTTTCCAATGTCATAACCACAATCGAAAAGATTTTTCATGTAATTATTGTCAAATCCAGGAGGAGTAGGCCTAGTAAAATTATCTGGTATATAGGCTAAGTTATAATCAATAAGATCGCGTTGTGCATAAACATATAGTCGATAAAGATCAGCTGTACCTTGAGATTTATAGATGGAATTAATAGTGTGTATGGCAATATCTTTAAACTCAGGTTTGACAGGCTGAAATTCAGAAATAACTTTCTTGTTACGAATCACATAAAGTCGAATTTTTCTACCTTTTAACAACTTATAATTTCTAGAAATAGGTATAAGGATACTTTCAAAGAGCATCACTTGGGCTTCTACTCCCCCATCTACGTGCATCTCGTTATACATTTGATGTGCAGCTTCCACGGTAAAATTTTGAGGCGGAAAGAAAATAGGCAGCGAAGCAGAAGCGAGAAGAATTTTATGAAATAATTTGAGCTTATTAGGAAAATCACTGGCAGCAATTGCCCCCATATCCCAAACAACCAATCGCTGAGCATTCAATTGTGTTGTGCCTACAAGTAATCTTCTGCCTTTTTTATGTTCTATAGCAATTTCGGCAAGTACTTTTTTATCAATTAGTTTCACGATTAATTCTTGCAACGGTTTGTCACTAGCCAATGATGGCAGCGGTCTAATATTTGCAAAAGCTAACAAAAGTGAAAAGTGATTATGGGGTTTATCAATATTATTGTCGGACATATTCGTATATGCTTTCTTTAGATTTTCATCATAAGATGGTCCAAGAAAAGCAAAGGGCGCCATAAGTGCTCCCGTACTAATGCCAGTCACCAATTTAAATTGTGGTCTATGACCAGTTTTAGTCCAACCATAAAGCAGACCAGCACCAAATGCTCCATCAGCACCACCTCCGGATATTGCTAATATATCTATCTCAGGTTTTAGTTTACCGTTGTTGGCAGTCTTTTCTTGTTGAAGTGATTCAATAGCACTTTGCTGAAAACTTTTACTGGGAACATCTGCCCAGGTTCTTACATTTGGAAATTCGGGCATTTGAACTTGATCTTCAAGATTTTTGGGTAACGTATCATATGATCGTGACGTACTGTTGCATCCTTGCAGAAACATTAATGGAATTATAACGTATATGAAAAAAAAGTTTTTACGTCGTAATAAATTACTTCTTAAAGCCGCATACATTTTATTATCCTTAGTATTTCAAAAGTGAATGTTAAAATAATAGTGACAAATTATCACTATGTTACTTATTTTTCTACAGGCTTATTTTCTCTTTTATTAACAGCATAGCCATATTTCATTCACGAACACGATTTTGTTATGCAAAATTGGCGCGCCTATATCGGTTAAGAAATAACTTGATAGATATTGAAGCGCTGCAAATATCAAGCCTATGGTGATTTATCTAAACATCAACTCATATTTGATTTATATAGATATCAATATAATAGGGAAATGGGGTCAAGTATCGTTTTGCAGCATTTAACAACTTAAATTGAACTATTAAATATTACAAAAATGATACATGACCCTTATCTTCTTTTTATGGTTTGGACGTACTACTTGATGCTGGTGCATCATGAGCAGCTTTCTCTACACGTTCTTTCTCTTTTTTAGCACTTGCATCTGTCGGGGACAATAATTCCGCTGGCTCATTCACTACTGACCGATCACCCGAGCGGCGATCCAACAAGTTAAAGCGCGGTGAAGTGTGCTCATGATGCCTTACTGGCAATGGCGCTTGCTGTACGGCAATGTTTTGTAACCGATCGGCAAGCACAGAATACGTTGGTCTAGGTACTGATGCTGCAGCTGCTGCTTCGAGATTAGAACTGGCGCTAGAACCAGAACTAGAGCTCGAACTCCCACTAGAGCTTGTATCTGCTGGATGCGACACGTGCGCAGTGACAGGAAGTTCCGCTGTATCCCTATGCGTAGCTGATGGAATCATCGGGATCGGTGGAAAGTTAACTGGCAACTTTTGATAGACCATGATAGGAATGCTGTCTTTTGCCTCCGTTGTTTTGGCCAGTTTTAATTTAAATTTTAATTCCTTAATTTGAAATTTATCCTTGTCTTTATGACCTTCTTGATAAGGGACTAGACTTAACTGCGAGGTGACAGGCGCATAATGGGTAATCTGTTTTACACCAATAATGTGATGATAGCCAATACGAATTTTTGCCTCATCACGTGATTTATCATCAAGTGAGGAGGATATGCACAATGACTTAACACCAGGTAAAATAACAAAATCTTTAACATGACCACGCAGTACATGCTTTGCATGTTCTTTACGACTTAATGTTACATGCTTGGCAAAAATCAGGCCTTCATTAAACTTAATCACATCAATTTTTAACGGGTTGCCTGGAATTTCAGGTGATAAATTTAGCCGTTGGATCACTTCATTTAAATTTTTCACATATTGCATATATGATCGTTCAAATGGATTTGCTTGAATGGCATGCACCATTTCTAAAATCTGTTGCTGCAGACGTTTTAATTCACCATCTGCTTGCAATAATTGTTGTGCGTATTTCGTTTGTGAAAGATCTAAACAATAGCTATTATCATTGGCCAACTCGATTAATTTACGGTAGCTGATAGTCCGTTCGTAACACATCAGAGCACAATTTAAAAACTCTTTAATGGTTTGTATATCCATAAAATATTTATTAAATTGATCATTTGTAGCAACCTCGGTTGGTGGTATTGGTACACTATTTATGGGTATGCGAATGTAATCAATCACTGCATAAGTGGCTTTCTTGCGAGGCGTGGTTACAGACGTTACAGTGCTACTACCGGGGTTAGAGGAGCGCGAGTCAGTGGCGGCTACATTGTTACCCGAGCCAGAAGCACGTTTGCCATCCGCACCGTTGCCCGTTGTCGGTGACAAGTGTGAAATACTACGCAACATATCGAGCAATGTTGTAATAAACTTTTCACTGTCTTTGATTGAATCAATGTTGCGACTGGTAAGTATATCGTCTGGTAAACCGCGCGAATGACTCTTGATATTGACAATGTTTCTCGAATTAAAATTAGAGAAAAGTGTAGATAAGCTTGCTGACACTTCACCTGCTGTTGGATGTTTCAGGGTAATACTACTGTCGGTTTTTGTGGATTCTTCCCTTTGCTTGCCTTCAAGTTGCATGATAATGCTTATGCTATAACCATGTGATTCACCAACGATGACTTCATCGCCAAAATTGCTATAGATAGATTGTGCTTTACCGGCATATGCTTTGGGATTGTCACCCATCGAATAACTACCATTCATTTTCCGTTCAAAAACGACATTGTTAATGGTAATGACGCAATAGGTATCGACTAGATTATATTTGAGTGAATGGTGTGCTGATATTTCTGCACCTGCTTGTAAATTTGGAATGATCTGCGACACATTTGGTGCAACTTTTAGCGTACCATCAACGGCTTGGTTCAAACCAATGGCACTTTCAATAAATTGCACGGTGAATGTGCGATCATTAATTGGGTTTTCTTGGAACTCTACATCCTTCACTGGAAAAACAGGTTGTAAAACTTGTCCATTTTTTATGGTATTGAATCCCATACCAATCGAAGTGCCGCTGTGGACCATATCATCACGACCATCCAGATCATCTGCTTGCGGTGCTGCTGATGCATCTGCCGCGGGTTGTGCCCCTGCTGCTGCTGGCGGTTTAGCATCAGCGGCTGCTGGCTTTGCAGGATTACCTGCTGCTGGTTTTGCATCGTTTGATACCGCCGGTTTTAGCGCATGATCACCAGAAGGTTTGGGCAAATTTGCAGCGGGTGGTTTTGTGTCGTGTGTTTCTGCTGGTTTATGATCAGCCGAAGTAGGTGGTTTTGGTTTGCTGCGGTGTGCGCTATGTTCTCTATGACCATGATTATCCATAAATAGTCTCCTTTACATATTTACAATGAACATTGTCTGCATCCTATCATTCATTTCTGTTAATGAACAGCTACAAATCTAAATAGTTACGGTGTTATATCCTATCCGTAAAAATACGTATGTGAGGTACCCAATTGATGCCCGAAAGGCCAATCTTGGCTTATATGTACACTTGATTAAGCTATATTTGACATTAACATGTTGATAAAATTATAAGTGCAACTGTATTCAAACATTCAGTTGCATTAGGAGAAAAATATTGAACATTCTATCCAGCTGTTCCTTACTTAAACCATATTTCAATTCAATTATTGTGCTATTGTTTTTTATTATATCAACCTGAGTGTGAACACCGCTGTAGCAACTTTTCGGTGATGATTTACATTATTTCTTCAGCCTGAACAATGGGGTCAAGTATCAATTTGCAACACCTCGCTACATAAAATGGATTCTTAGAGATGATGTTAAAGCTGACTTTAGTAGGTAAATAATACATATCTGTCAATGCAAGTTGCAAAATGATACTTGGTCCCATTGTTCACTTTTGTAAGTAACTGAAAATACCAATTCCATTTATTTTACGCTAAGATAATAATTTCAATATTTTGAGATAAGGAAAATGATGAACATTCTTGTATTAGGGAGTGGCGTAATTGGTGTAACAACTGCATATTATTTAGCGCGTGCAGGACATAAAGTCACTGTAATTGATCGCCAATCTGCTCCCGCTATGGAAGCAAGTTTTGCCAACGCGGGTCAAATATCACCGGGATATTCTACGCCGTGGGCAGCGCCTGGACTATTTATTAAGGCATTGAAGTGGTTAATGCAAAAACATTCGCCACTACATATTATTCCCGATGGCAGTTTATTTCAATTACAGTGGCTATACCAATTATTGCGTAATTGCACTGCAGATCGTTATGCAATCAATAAATCTTGCATGCTGCAACTAGCCGAATATAGTCACGATTGCTTAAAAAAACTACGCCAAGAAACCCACATCCATTATGAAGATCAACAACGAGGTACATTACAAATTTTCCGAACCGCCAAACAACTTGAACATGCAAAAGAAGATATTTTTGTTTTGGATAATTTTAACATCAAACATAAACTGTTAACCTCTCATCAAGAATTAATCAATATAGAACCCGGACTTGCGCATTCACGCCATCAGTATATCGGCGGTCTTTGGTTACCAAATGATGAAACAGGAAATTGCAAACTCTTTACCACACAACTTGCCAAGATGGCTGAAGCATTGGGTGTGGAGTTTCGTTATAATTTATTGATTGATAAAATAGTAGTTCAAGAGAAAAAAGTAACTGGCATAGCTTGTGGTCAAGAAATTTTACAAGCAGATAACTATATTGCATCACTTGGACCCTATACAACATTATTAATGCGTGACATTATTCCATTACTCGTATATCCAATTAAAGGATACTCCATTACTTTACCCATTGTGGATGAAAAGTCATCACCAATTTCCACCGTCCTTGATGAAACATATAAAATTGCCATTACCCGGTTAGGAAATCACATTCGCGTCGGTGGTATGGCAGAAGTTGTTGGTTACAATACTAAGTTAAATTTAAAACGTCGTGATACCTTAGCAATGGTTGTCAATGATATATTTCCCAAGGGTGGCTATTTGCAGCAAGCAACATTTTGGACTGGCTTACGTGCAATGACGCCAAGTAATGTGCCGATTGTGGGCGCAACACCATTGCGCAATTTATATGTCAATACCGGCCACGGTACTTTAGGATGGACAATGGCTTGCGGCTGCGCGCAATTGCTAACTGATTTGATTTCAAATTATCCGCCTGCGCTTAACATGCAAAGCTATGCGATTAATCGACATTAGAATACACAAGGGGTCCAGTATTATTTTGCAATATCTCACTACATAAACCTAACGCTTGCGTTGCTATTAAAGATGACTTTAGTAGATTAATAGCATGTTAAATCTATTTAAGTTGCAAAATGATACTTGATCCCATTGTTACGACACGCTGTCCAAAATAATACGACTCAACACACGTTCTTACAGTGTGTAGCGACATTAGGAACTATTTAATAAGTTTAAAGTCTAATTTTGTTATGTTTTAAGCGCAAAGTATTTCGTGTTATAGTGTAGCAGTATTAGAAT
>CAYSGV010000052.1:0-12569 GCA_964430685.1 uncultured Gammaproteobacteria bacterium | reverse complement strand
ATCAATTGGCCAGATGTTAGCAAAACGTTTCACATATTCTTGGTAGGCATCAGCATACCATTTGGGTGGCCGCCCAGATACGGTAACAATTTTAATGCGCATGCGACTCTTTTTGCTTTTGCAGGTCGATATTCCATAATTTTTCTAAATTATAAAAATTGCGCACGCTTTCTTGCATCACGTGTACGACCACATCATTAAAGTCAACCAGCACCCACTCACCTTCTAATTCGCCTTCAGTACTGCGTGGTTTGATACCTAATTGTAAGAGTTCATCAATGACGTGCTTGGCTAGTGATTTGACGTGGCGTGTTGAACTTCCTGTGCAGATCACCATATAATCGGTAATCGTTGTCAGCTTAGTTACATCAAGAGAAGTAATATTTTCTGCCTTCAAGCCATCCAGTGCTTTGATGACAGCTTCATTGAGTGCTGCTGGCGTTAGATTCATAAGAGTTATTAACCTTTATTAAATTAAGGTAGCTACTCAGCCTGTGCAAAAATGCCAAAAAAGTGCAGATTTGCGCCAAGTTCAAGATGAACACGAGGTGCGAAAAGCGGAGTTTACGCTTGTAAATGAGTAATTTCATGCCGAGTGCTCGCTTGAGATTGGCCAAATGTGTACATTTCCTGCTACAGAGTAAGTAGTTACAAATTAAGACCGATAGTTTAACGGAATACGGAGCGAAGAGAAAGATGCTAGACGAATCTCCACTCATTCAAAAGACCCCATATAAAGACACCTATGATCCAGACCTTTTATTCCCTGTACCACGCACTTTAAACCGCGAACAACTGGGTATAATCGATAAACTGCCATTCGACGGCAGCGATATATGGAATGGCTATGAGTTGTCATGGTTAGACAGCCATGGCAAGCCGATTGTGGCAACGGCAGAATTCAGTTTCCCTTGCCAATCGCCCAATGTGGTCGAATCCAAGTCGTTTAAGCTTTATTTGAACTCATTCAACCAAACACACTTTTACAATGACCAAGAAGTTTTGGCGACGATGATAAATGATTTGTCCGATGCCGCAGGCGCGTTAGTTGCTATTAAACTAATGCCCTTAACAGAAACTATGCCAGCGGTGCAATTTGCGACGAACAGCAGCGATTATCTTTGTTTAGATACACTAAATATTGCCATTACAGATTATCAGGTTAATACAGATTATCTTCGTATACAAAGCAATGAACAAACCCATGAAAAACTCGTGTCGCATTTATTAAAATCAAATTGCCCTATGACTAATCAACCCGATTGGGGTTCTGTGTTTATTGAATATACTGGTCAAGCAATTGATCATGCAGGCTTGCTGCAATATATTATTTCACATCGCAATCACAATGGTTTTGCGGAACATGCTGTTGAACAAATATATATGGATCTATTAAAACATTGTGAACCGACAAAATTAACAGTTTATGGCCGTTACAATCGCCGTGGTGGTTTAGACATTAACCCATTCCGCTCAAATTTTGGCTCAGCACCAGAGAATGTGCGTTTGTGGCGGCAGTAAATTATTTGTTAATGACCGTGAGTTAAACCTGCTAAGAAACATAAGGGATTAGTATGAATAAATTAAACCAAGAAGGAAATGATGCCCTATTTAAAGACCAATTAATTAGCGAAATCAGACAAGTACTGGAAAGATTAACAGTTTTGCTTAAGCAAATATATGTAATACGTGGTGCATTATCCAATGAGTACAAAACATGTGAAAATCTTGCACAGAGAATTGCAAATTATTTTCCTACATATTTATCAGCTAACGTTGATTATTGGGTTGAAGCTAGCGATTTTATTATCGGTTTTATCGATGCAATTTGCCATCGTCTTAATGAATCAAGATCTATTGGTTTAGCCACAAAAGAACTTCAATCAATAATTGCAAATTTAAAGGAAAAATTACAAGCAAATAAGCCACGTTCGAATCCATATCAAGTCACGGAAGAACAGTTACAGAAAGAAAAATCTCGTTATGAAGAGCAATGTCGACTTGATAAAGATCCACAATTTAAGAATATATTAAACAGCATTAAGGAAATCGCACCTCTGAGAGGACGAAAAGTAGAAAAATTTTTTATTAGTTATGCATGGCCTGAAAAAGATATACACCATGAAGCTTATACCAAAGATTTCGTTCATAAACTTAGAGATCACTTAGAGTGGTCTGGCTTACATGTCTTTCTTGATCAAGATGATAGCAGTTGTGGCGAGCTACTCATGAATTTTATGCGTGATAGCATCAATCAAGCTGATCATGTGATAGTCATTTGTGACCGCACAATGCGCTTCAAATTTGAAGAAAAAGGTAAAACGGGAGTTGAAGTTGAATACTTACATATTCTAAATCGTTGGAAAAAAGATAATCCAAAACGTTTTGTTATTCCGCTATGTCTCAATGAGGGTAGTTTTAGACCAGGCTTAATTGGTTTAGCTGCGGAGGTTTCAATTTACGAGGAGAACTATTTAGAAGTTCTGAAAGAATTGATCAGAATAAGTTATGGGTTTAGTAAAGAAGAATTTGCACAGCTGTGGTCTGAACAATCTATTAAATCTACTATACAACCTACTGTTGAGAGTATGCCACATCTTTTAAGTTTACAGCCAAGCGCTGCACTTACACCACCCGAATTTAATGCAAAAGCAGTGGATCAAAATGTGCCAAGTTCAATCACTTTTGACAAGAAAGATGAACATGCGCCAGCTAAAATAACAACAAAACCACCATCAATTGCAGAGCTACAGCCTCATATGATTTTTTCACCGCCACCTGTAACCACAACTTTACCGTCAACTATAAAATATAGGCAAAGAATATCGCTATTTGAGTTTGCTAAATTAATAGAGGGAGCATATTCAAAAACATTAGATATAACAGTTTATGACTGGAAGCGTATTGCGAGCACAAATGAAAACAATCTAAATTATTTTGGTGCAGCATTTCTAAATGCGTCAACACGACAACTGGTTATAGTCCATCTTGGCGTAAGTCCAAGTAAATTGCATGATCCTACGTCAAATATGTTGTTTGTTAAGCCTATAATGGAAGCTTACAAAGAAGCCAAATTATTTACGCAGAATATGCAAAATCTCTATGGGCAGCTAGTTGATGAAGTCAGTGAAACAGGATTTGGTGTTGGAGCAGTATTTGCACAATTAAATGCAATTGAATTTAGCCGTACCACGCCTACAGTGACATTTGAATGCACAGGGGTTAAATCTTATTTAACTGAGCAACAGCTCGCGCGTTTACAAAATGTTAACATCGTGAATGTACTATCCGCACCTAATTTTATGAATTGTGCTAACGGTCAGGTGGGTGAATTAATTCGTATATATATTCCACATGTGATGACTGGAAAATCTACTACGACTTATAATGACCATTTTTGTCAAGCATATTTGCAATACTTAAGTATGATTCATTCTGATTATACTGAATTCTGTAAAGACCTTAAGTTAGAGGTATTTCAATATTTTGATATCATGCATAGCATAAGCAATATACTGCAAACATTTCAGCCAGGACAAGGTCCACTACCCTATTTATGCAGTAAAATGCAGGACTGGCCATCACGAGTTGATTATATGAAATCTAAATTTTGGACCTATATTAGTCATCCAGCAGACGAAGACTCTATAGACTTTACGAGTCTTGGCAATTTTTTTCTTATGGGTGTTAATTTATTAGATAATACTTATAGGGCATTTGGCCATCAACCGACGGCATATACTCAGAATAAAACGGTCATTGCCAACAGACAGCTTGAAAGTAGTCTATCGAAATATATTAGAGGCTATAGAGAACCCGATATTGATTCGTTTTTGCTTCCTAGAGGAGCTGGTTATGAATATTATGCGAAAGCATACAAGCAATTTTGCTTATTTTTTGAAGAAGATATATGTAAACATTTTGCAGTTAAAATTAATCAAGCAAATTTGATGCAAGAATCAACAGCATCCCAGTCTGCATTAACCTAGTCAACAAAATAGACTTATAACCTAGGTTCTTTACCACATAACACCGTAATGCTTACGGTAATTTACCAAATGTCAAAATTCTATATTTACCCCTGCCAGGTCAAAAAGTTTCTACCGTTTGATGTTAGAAATTTTAAGAATGGCAAAAAAAAGAAATTTGTGATGGAGGTATATAATTATGATTAAGCGTTATTCAAATGCAGGATTGTTTGCTAGCCCAATGTTAATTGGAAATAAAAGATTTAATGACCCTGTATCTGAAATAGTGATTGAGGATAAAAATTTATTTGTTCCAATTAGTTTAGGTAAAGTGACTGTCCAATATAAAGATGGTGAATTTTATGTCAAGCATGATGGTATTCAAACTAAGGTGGCCAATTACCACCTTACTAAAGAATTACGTGGCATTTCACCTCAATGTCTGCAGGGCTTTTTAGAAGTTGGTTATTTATCACTAAAGAAAATAGGTGATGAGTTTGCTATTCAAGGAAGCTTACGTCTGCTCGGCGGCGGTCCCATTTCTGGCGCTGTTGGTTATTGGTTAACGAAAACTCTGTGTTACGGCACAGCTGTAGCTGCGGCAACCACGGCAGTGGTTGCAACGGGTGGCGCAGCGGGTGCTGCTACGGGTGCTTTGGTTGCAGGTTCTACTGCAAGTGCAACGATGGGTGCTTCTGTTGTAGGCGGTGCTATCGCTGGAGCTGGATTAGCAGCTGAAGCAGCGACATTAACTGGTGCTACAGTTTTGGGTGCAGGCAGTGTTGCAGGTGCTGTTGCGGCTGTTGAGTCGGCATCATTAACTGTTGGTGCAATACTCACCGCAATTCCATTTTTACCTTAATTTGATCAATTTATTTAATTTATTATACAGGAGTATTTATTATGGCAGGTGGTTCACGTAAACTCGCAAGAGCAATCAATAACTTACGTAAATATTTAGAACAAGCGTTTAATGATGATTTGCGTCGCAAGATTATACAGTTGATTAATCGATTTAACGAAAGACTGAAAGATCCAAATGTGGGGCAAATAATTGCAAGGATAAACGAGGCATTAGCTGAGAATGGAAATATTAATGAGCTAATTAATAATCTCAATAGGATATTGGAAAGTATTGAGAGTCAGGAAATCAGAAATATTTTTTCGAGTTTAGCACAACTACTAGCAGATGCTAATGCAAGTAATATCGTTGGCAATATTTCCAATGCATTAGCAAGTGTAAGCTCTATTAATCAATTAGTAACTGTTGCACAAGAGCTTGCGCTGCCTGCAAAGATATATCTTTATGGCGCGACTGGTGCTCAAGTGGGCACGGTAATATTGACAGTTATCCAATTATTTTCAAGTAGAAAAAGTGATCAGAACCTTGAGAAATTAGTTCAATATGCTGCGCAGCAGACAGCAGTGCTAATTGCTTCTCTAAGGCATAGTGCAATAATGACAATAATCGCTCGACACACTGCAAATCATCATAATGTTGATTTGGGTAATGACACTGATTTGGTAAATATTTCTTGGCAAGAGGCTAGAGAAATACTTAGGAATACGTTTCCGATATCTCCAAATATTTTGTCAATAATGCAGATAGAAGTGGAGAAAATAATTAATGAACTTTATGTAGATTACAAAGATAATGAAGAAATTGAATCAGTACTCAACAGAGCTAATCTATCAGCATTAGATTCTGATGATACACTGAAATATGCTATTTATTATTGGGGAAATCGTTTTAGCAGTAAACCTGATAAACCTGATTTTGATCGTGGTGCCATGAATTATGCGCTTGTTAAAAGGTTATATGATGGGGCTGGTAGTAAGAGTAAAGTAGAGCAACTCATGCAAAATTTGACAGCAAGTCTTAAAGAGAAAGGTGGAAATAAACTTTATTATGAAATCGCTAATAGTTGGGAAGATGGAGCGCAGGCATTTTTAGTAATTGCACAACATATTCCTCATCTCGCAGTAATGGCCTTAGAGCAAGATATTAATGCTGTATTTGAGCAAAATGATATACCGCTTTCATGGCGGGAACCCATAGCACAGATGATTCAAGTTTTTCATAGTGCAATTAACGATATCGAACAAAAATGGATTGGTAATCAACCTCTACCACAAGAAGCTAAACAGCTGATTGTATTGAGGGCTTATCTGGAGTTCTGCAAAGATACAGCTAAATATTTCTTTGCGCCTTACAATCTTTATCGCGAATGTATTGTCAATGCTAGTAAAGATGTAATGTGGTCGGCATGGAATGTAGTGCGTCACCCCATTAACACGGTTAAAGACACTGTGACTTTACCCTATGATATGTTGGTTAATCGAAATGACCGTCGCACACAATTAGTACAAGCTACCAAAGCACATCCATTTCGGATTGCTAGTAGTACAGCGATTACTTCTGCAGCATTTGCAGCAATAGGAGGCGCAATGCCTCCAAGCGCGCCACCACCTGGAGGTTTAGGTTCATTACTACCAAAATTAGTACGCAATACGTCCAATATGTATGGTATCCGAACAGCAAATTTGGGTAGTTTGGCTAGTAGTGTAACACGCACAACGGTTGCTACTGGAACACAAAGTACTGGTGCAGTCGCAGGAATTGTGGCTGGATCAAGTGCTATTAATGCGAATAACCTTAGTGCTGCAAGTAGCCAAAGCAATCCAGTTTCCCCAGAACGAGTGCACGATCAACAAGCTAAATACAATGACAAGCAAGTTAAAGTAGGAAACTGCTCATTGAATTCATTGCTCACTGAGTTAGTCCAGCAGAGAGACACAGGCATGACTTATGATGTTATTGGTGAGTGGTGGGAGAAGGTTGAGGCGCAAGATAAAGCTGTCAAAAGGCAGGAAACGGTGCCGGGTACAACAATGTTTTTTAGCCGAATTCCATCGGATGCGTCAAGGTTGACAAGTGCGCAGCAGCTGCAAGCAGCGAACTCTAAGTCATGTGCCGATAAGTGTAGACCAACATTACAATAAGTAATTGGTATTCTCGGATAGATGGTCATTATTTAATTAATGACCATCTTTTGGATTTCGTCCGGAAGGCTTTATCCGATCTACAAAGATGACACAAGTATTATGAATAGTCTCGAAAATAGCGCAATAATGCAGTATCATTTTAGCTTCCTCTTCAGTATGGAGTTAAAAGAGAAAATGACCAATAAAACAATATTAAACATCGCTGCCTACAAATTTGTTGAGCTTGATGATTTGAGCCAGCGGCGTAATCAGTTACTTGAACGATGTTACGCCCTCAGTTTAAAAGGTACCATTTTGTTAAGTATTGAAGGTATTAATCTTTCTTTAGCGGGTGAGAAAGAGGCTATTACTGACTTCAAATTTTACTTAACTAGTCAACTTGAATTTGCTGATTTGGAATTTAAAGAAAGTTATTCTGCGAACCAACCTTTTAATCATATGTTCGTCAAGATTAAAAAGGAAATAATCGCATTTGGTGTACCTAGTATTCAGCCAACAGTAGCACGTGCGCCCAGTATAGTCCCACAACAATTAAAACAATGGCTTGATCAAGGCCATGATGATGAAGGCCGTGAAGTAGTTTTGTTAGATGCACGCAATACTTATGAAATTCAGTTAGGAAAGTTTAAAGACGCAATCGATCTAAACATCGCTCATTTTCGTGATTTTACTACAGCTATAAACAATCTTCCCACAGAGCTGAAACAAAAACGCATGGTTACTTATTGCACTGGTGGCATTCGCTGTGAAAAAGCCGCACTTTTATTACAACAGCAAGGTTATGATATTTTTCAATTAGAAGGCGGCATCTTAAATTACTTTAAAGAATGTCAGGGCGAACACTATGAAGGTGAATGTTTTATTTATGATCAACGTGTTGCGCTCGATGCAGAATTGCAAGAAACAGACAGTACGCCATAGTAATTTATAAACTATGGCCGAATTCTGGTCATAGTCAGTAAATGATTCTTTAATGGCCTTAATAAATCCTTAAGTTTTATTTGATAAACTTTAATTTCTAGAGTGCTTTCTATTATTGCATTATTAACATTTTTAAATAGGGGTAACTATGAGACAAACTAATGAAACGAAAAGTTTTCTTGCTCGATGCTATACAGCGCTGTGCTGTTGTTGCTGTAAAGATGAACAAAGCTACCAACCAGTAAATGCTGATGGTAATGAAGCTCAGGAAATCGATGGAGCACCAGTGCAACCATCTCAGCTCGGCGGTAAAAAAGTCGTCAAAAAAGATGGAGCAAAGTCTGCAGAGGGTACACGAACTGGCTCAGGGCATACCGCGATAGGGATGTATTTAATTGCTGCAGTACAGGGTGGTGAAAAATTACCTACTGCTGCTCCCAAGCCTAGTGCAGAACAGGCTACTAGCAGTGCGACTAGTGATCTTGCCAACAATCCACTTTTTGCATCAAAAGCAAGCAAACACGGTCATTAATACAAATTAATCGCACACCATTGCTGATGCTGATCAATTTGGCTAAATAGCTATAGCAAATTTGAGGGAATTTGTAGGGTGAACATGGAGCAAGAGCTCCTTTGTCACCCTACAAAAATCAATATTCATATCTTTTTAAGATATAACATTTTATCTGTTGGCCTATATCAGCTGTAAACTGTGCTATGAATACACACTTGTGTTAGCATTAATTCATTTAAAGTTCTGCTTGTCTGAATATACTAGATGAAGTGCTATTGACAGCAAGATTAGTATCAACATCATCTTGTTCAGATGTGTTTGGATATACCTTTTCATTGTTTGTTTCAATTAAAGCTTGCACAATAGTACGATGTTCATTGTGTTCTGGTGCGCGATAGAGTGGTTTTTCAGGATAAAGTGTTGATGTCGCCGAATCGGCAAGAATGCGTGTGCCGTCAGTTGTTCGTGTGATGACATACTGTGCAAAGGGTTGTTGCAGTGCTTCCGTAACCGTATTGACTTGGCTTGCCGGAACTTTATATTGTGCACATTTTGTTAACCAATAATTGTTGTCTTGTGTACGTAATATTTTAATTAATGCTTGTTCAAAAGCAGCAACGTTATCCAATCTAACTTTATTGGAAGGGTAGTACATTAACATTTCATTGCATTCTAAAACATTTAAACATAAACGCTTAAATTGTTCTTCATTGACAATCGCCAAACAAATCATGCCATTTTTAGTAGGATATAATGAAAAAGGCACCAACCAATTGTCGCGATTGCCTTCGCGTGTCGGTTCTTTATTTTGTGTTAAGCAATTTAAATATTGGCCAGTTAAAAGGTAAGCTGCAATTCGAATCATGCTCACTGTAATGGTAATCACTTGTTTATCTTGTTCAGGAATTTTTTGACCACGTGCTAATGCAAACAAATAAGTGGTAATTTGGTCGGATGCTTCAATGGCTGTTGTTTCATCCAGTACAACAAAACCAACTTTTAGTGGTGCATTAGCGGTCACTCCATTTACCGCAGCTAATCCAGAAAATGCTTGCACTGATACATCTAATGCGAGTAAATGTTTATTGTCTTCACCTTCATAACCGATAATTGAACAAAAAATGACTGGTTTGCATTTGTTGTCTGATTGTAAAAAATGGCGTAAGACTACATCATTATCTTTACTTTCAGGGGTGCGATTATCAATGATCACATCAGCGAGTTGGAAAATATTGTTATAAAGTTCGGTGTCTTCTTTACTCAACGCAATACTGAGTTTGGCAGCATTCAGTGAGGTAAAAATTTCCTTAGAAAGATAGGATCTAGCGGGGTCGCCTGTGAGTGGTTCAATTTTAATTACCAGTGCACCTTTGCGTGCCAATCGTTCACCAACCATTGGCCCAGATACATGTTGACCAATTTCGATTACCGTAATGCCATGCAGCGGACCATTCGGAACAATCTCAGCAAGTTGCTGGTTTAATGACATTCTTATTAATTTTTTTTTACTGGGCGATTGAAAATGTGCGTTCAATTTTTTCATTATTATTTCCTTTTTTATTCACATTCAATCTAATTAGGGAACAGTTACGATGCGGATGAGTTGCTGCTTGGCAATGGCATGTTCCCAAGGACGTTTGTATTGAAATGAAAGTGATAGTGACTGTTGTGATTTAAATCCAGCGGGTAAAATTTCAAATAGCCATTGTTCTTGACCGCCGCCACCAATCGTTTCTGTTGTTCTGACATAATTAGAATTAATTAGCCTGATCATTTTCAAATCATAATTATTTAAAAACCAACGATAACCTGTAGTTGGATTAGATGTTAAGACAATGCTAAATCGAGGTTGATTAGAATGTACGGTAATGGGTTTGTTCAAATCAGTAAGTGGCAGTGGTGTTTGACTGTATATCAGTTGCTGTGGTTGTGTCGTTATTGGCCAATTGAGCGCAAAAGCATTTGTGCATAAAAAGAACAAACAGATTAACCAAAATAGGTATATGTTTTTTCTTGTCTCAATTTGTTTTCGCTTCATCTTTAATGTTCAGCGTTGCGTAACTCGGCTTTTAGCTTTTCAAAAGCCGTTTTTTCTAATTGGCGAATACGCTCTGCAGAAACTTTAAATTGTGCGGCTAAGTCGTGCAACGTGGCTTTCTTCTCAATCAACCAACGTTTGGTAATAATCATGCGGCTGCGTTCATCTAAATTTTTAAGTGCTGTGCTCACATGCTGCGCGGAATATTCACGATCGTTTGTCGCTTCTAATTCTACAGCTGGATTATTTTGATGATCTTCCAAATAATTTTCTGGCGCTAAATATATGTTATGGTTTTCATCTTCATTGGTTGGCATTTCAAAAGAGGTGTCAGGATTATTCAAGCGTAGCTCCATTTGTGCTACATCTTTAGTGCTGACATTGAGTTCTTTTGCAACATCTTTAATTTCATCCGGCGTGAGCCAGGTTAAGCGATTTTTTTCTTTTTTAAGCTGACGTAAATTAAAAAATAATTTACGTTGCGCTTTGGTGGTGGCAATTTTCACAATACGCCAATTGCGTAAAATAAATTCGTGAATTTCGGCTTTAATCCAGTGTATGGCAAAGGTAGCTAAACGCACACCAACATTGGGGTTAAAGCGTTGTACCGCTTTCATTAAACCAATGTTGCCTTCCTGAATTAAATCTGCGTGGGCAAGGCCATAGCCTAAATAACCACGGGCAATACGAACGACAAACCGTAAGTGGGCCATAACTAAGCGTCGCGCTGCCTCAATATCTTGATGCGTGTAATAGCGCTGACTCAATTCTTGTTCTTCCTCAAGGGTCAGCATAGGAATAGCTTGTACCCCAGTTATATAGCTTTCTAAACTATTAACCGGTACCAAATGATTAAAATGCAATGTTTGTAGCGCTGTACTCATATGGAAATAACTCCTAAGTTAACTGCTTATTTGTTTATTTTAGCACTCTCCATCTATGAGTGCTAATTTAGCTGATTTATCGCAGGTTTGCAATGGGTGGGGAGTATTCATCTTTGTAGGTCGGGTAGAGCCTCTTGGCGAAATCCGACCTACACTAGAAGCAGCTACTTTATAGAATCTTAATCTTCTCGATGGTCCAGCTGGCAGCAAGCCGTGCGCTGACAAATCCCATTAAAATACAAAGCATTATGAAAACCGCGGATTGAGTCAATGACAGCCCGCTCAACAGGAATTGGCTCTGGTACGCATGGGCTAATGCCTTAACGGACTGATTGAGGGATGCAAGCGCGAATTCAGTGATAATCCAGGCAATGATGCCGCCAACAAAACTGTAAAAAATCCCGGTGTATAAAAAGGGACGACGCATATAACGCGGGCTGGCGGTAACCAATTTCAGTACTTCTAAATCATGACGATGTTGTTGGATGGCCAGACGTATCATCACCATAATGACCAAGCATACGCCAGTTGAAAACAAACCTTCGAGGATATAGGTTAACTGCTTAAAAAATAAGAGTATATGTTGCAAGCGATTGATCCAATCTTTGTCGAGCGCAGCATTGTTGACTTCAGGTTCTTGTTTCAGTCGGCTATACAAATCAGAAATGGCATTCGGATTTTGTAGATGCGCTTTAGGCCGCACTTCAATTACGGCTGGTAATGGATTTTGAGGCAAATTGGCTAAAACATCATTCAGTGCGGTCTCAGCACGAAATTCTGTTAATCCTTGTTCTGCAGAAATAAAGCGCACATCGGCAATGTCAGGATCAGTACGCAGTTTTTGTAATAATAGGTTTGTGGTCGCACTTTCAGTTTGTTGTTTCAGAAAGAGGGTGATTTGCGTGCCATTTTGCCAATGTTGCGTTAAGTCCTGCACGTTCGTGAGCAAAACATAAAGTAACAAAGGTAAAGCTAAGCTAATACTAATCGCAAAAGTGGTTAACACACTGCTAATCGGATGCTGTTTTAGATGTTTTAATGAATAACGAATGGCTTGTAGGTGTTCATAAAAATAACGCAGTGGAAAAACAACCGCTTTTGTTTTGGCCGTTTTTGAATTCGCATCGGTCGCACGATTCGGCAACTGACGCGGAATAAACTGATGTTGATAGGGTAAATTTGTATTTTTGTTCATCATGCTGCACGCTCCTCATTGGCTAGACAGCCTTTTTTTAAGA